>CALXVO010000001.1 GCA_944392065.1 uncultured Clostridia bacterium
AGCAAAATTATAATAATTTCTTTTATTACTGATTTTATCATATTGGCCTCCATTTCCTATATCTAACTAGCTGTATCAGTTTGTGTAGTTGTGGTATCTACAGATTGTGTAGTATTTTCTATTTTTATTCTAATATTAGTTACATCAAATGTAGCTCTTAGGTTTTCTCCGTCTGGTAATAAATTAAAGTTTTCTATTTTAAAAGCTAATTCGCTGTCATCCTCTAATACCGAAACAAAATCGATAATAGCCACATATTTACCCACTACTGTAAAAGAAAGATTTTTCATGTTTGAATCATTACTTCCAGTACTTGCATTCAGTACATCCATCCTTATATTGACACCTTTATTTCTTGCATGCCTTCCAACTCTTAGCATTAAATATTCTGTGGTGTAAATATCTTCTGTATGAGCTTCATCAATTTCACTTTCTGTACTTACATTTGCAATTCTATAATAACTTTCCTTGTTTGTTAATAGAGTATTAATACTTTGCGATAACTCTGATTTTTTACTTTGTAAATCTCCCTTTATTTTTCTATTAGCTTCTTCTATCTTATTTGTTAAATCACTGTTTAGCTCTATTATTCCCTGTGTACTAAGAATTTCAAATGTTCCTATTGAAATTCCTTGAAATATAGTGAAAATTGCCAAAACAATTAATAGTATAACTAATATTGAAATTAAAATCTTTCTCATGGCAAATCCCCCTCTATTACAATCTTAACAAATTCACCTTGTTTTTCTCCTTGTGTAGAAACAACATTTGTTAAGATTTGGTCTTCCTTGAGTTTTGCTTTAAAGTAACCAAGTTCATCATAGTATCTTGATTGAGCCCTTATCACAATATGTCTGCTCTCATTATCAGTTGTATTTTCTATTTCTGTTATTTGCACATCTTTTGGTATTACTGTCATTATCTTCATTAATAGATTTGGAATGGATCCTTTTAAGCTCAAATTATTTTGAATTTCTGCATTAATATTAATTAGCTCTTCTTCCATTTCTTTATACTTATTTGCTTTTTCATCTATTTTGCTGATATCACTTTCCACAGCTGCGATTTGAGTATCTGTATATGAACTTACTTCTTCTGCTTCTTCTATTTTTTCATTTATTTTTGTGTCTAAATAAAATGCAAAGCCAGAGTATAGTAATGTTAGCATAAGAACTCCAGCAGCTCCCCTTAAAAGCCATCTTTCTGTAGCATCAAATTTTCCAGACAAACTAAAATTAATTTTTTTCTTTTCTTTTTGATTTTTGTTACCTAAACTCACATCTATTTTTAGCCAATCTGGTAATTGGTCCACAAGGCTTGGTTTCTTAAAATTCATATTTTTTATTCCATATCCCAATCCTTGCATTGCAATTGCTATAGCTGAGTTTACTTCAATATAATCTTTTATATTTATTTTTATATTTTCTGATACAAAATATGGTTTTAATATTTCACATCTTTCTGTTTGAAAAAATTCTTGGAAATATAAATCAATATTATTAACAACTGACATAATTCCAGTAATATAAATTTTATCAAACTTTATTGTTAGATTTGCAACATACTCTTGTACTTTAGTAACTATTTTATACAGAGTTGGCATTATATAGTCAAGATATTCATTTTGTTCATCTTGTAGCTCCTTGCCTTCCATTGTATATATAGTAGAATTTTTACAAATTTCATATGCTTTAGAGTACGAATTTTCTTTGCTTACTATTTTGCTTAATATTTCTCCTGAACCTTCTTCTAATTTATCTACATTATATATTTTTTGATTTACTATACTAGTTATTGTAGTACCCTCTTCAATATTTACTATAATCATATTTTCTTTTGGATTAATAGAAGCCACATTGGCTATTGCTGTTCCAATTGGCGTTATAGTTGATACTTTATAATCATTTACTAGTTGCAATAATTTTGTTATAGACGATTTATTGGTCGAAACATGTATAACTTTAAGCTTGTCCCTGTCATCTAAATCATTTGATAATGCGAATCTTGTTTCGAAAGCATTTTTGTTTAGTTTTTTTTCATAACAGTATGATTCAAATTCTGTATCGATAGCTTTTTTCAAATCGTTCTTATTTAATAAGCTAAACATAGAAAAATAATTGTATATTTCTTCAGACAGATTTATACTTATTGGTATATTATAACTAAATGTTTCTGAAACTATTTGGCTAATTGCATCCCCTACTTTTTCATAAAACTTTATTCCGAAAGATTCAATCTTCAAAGCTTCACGTTCTTTAGTAACTTTTGCATATTTAATTACATTATTTTCTATATATAATCCTAAACAGCTTGACATTTTATTCTCCTTCGTTTTTTATTTATACCATTATTATATTTTGCAAAATGTAATAAATAATACTTGTATTTTTTTCCTTTTAACAATCTACTACAATATAATTCTAGTTCTTATATTATTTTATCTTTTTTTAAGAAAAAGTCAATATTTCTCAAAACATTTAATACAAATGTAATATTTTTGTAATATTTTTGTAATATTTCCAAGATTTGTATTTCTAAAATTGAATTAAAATCCTCTTATAAATGCAAAAATTAAAATTATAATTCCAAAAATTACTCTGTATATAGCAAAAATCTTGAAACTTCCTTTTTGTAAATATTTTAATAGCCATTTTATCACTATAATTCCTACTAAAAAACTCGCAAGTATTCCTATAAAAAATGGAACACTAAATACAAAATCTTTTATTTTAAAAATAGTTGCTGCAAAAACTATTGGAGCAGAAAGCATAAAAGAGTACCTAGCACTAGACTCTCTGTCTACTCCCATCGCTCTTCCTGTAGTCATTGTGACTCCGGATCTAGAAACTCCCGGAATAAAAGCTAAACATTGAGAAAGTCCTATTAAAAATGTCTGTTTAAAACTCATGTGTTCATAGTCTGTAGTAACTTTTGATTTTTTATCAACAAAATAAAGTATTATGCCCATTATAATTAATGCAATAGCAATAATTACAGGTTTTTTTAAAGTATCTCCTACAAATGTGTCTAGTAAAAGTCCTATTATTCCCCCTGGTATAGTAGCAATAACCAAATACCAAAACATTTTGCCTTCTGTGGTCTTTTTCTTTTTTACTACTTGATTATACCCACCAACAAATAATTGTATCCAGTCTTTAAAAAAGAATAACCCTATTGCTAAAAATGTTCCAAAGTGAAGTGCCACGTCAAAACCTTCAAAATCTGCTACAAAATTAGGATTATTAGTCCAATTAAAAAGCCATGGTATAATATCTAGATGCCCCGAACTAGATATTGGAAGCAATTCAGTTAATCCTTGTATAATCCCCAATATTAATGCTTGAAAAATTGTCATTATTCTTTTCCTTCCTTTCATTCTTATTTCCAAATTCATTTCATTTTTAAAATTTCATACTTATTATAAATTAAAGTTTTTTCTTAATCAATATTTTTACTTCTCAAATTTTTATCAATTACTTCTTTTATGTATTTAGCTGCAGTTTTAGGCATCTCTTTACCTGGTATTCCAAGAGCTGTAATTATTTTAATTTGTTTGCTTTTCGCATATTCTTTATCTACCCCTCCCGGATTTGATGCTACATCAATTATAAGCACATCACTTATAAAGGAATCTAGTTCCCTTTTCTTTAATACTAATGTAGGTACAGTATTTATAATAATGTCTATTTTTTCTCCTATTTCCGGAATATCATTGTAGGTAAGGGGAGTATAGCCTTCTTCCCTTATCCATGTTAAATCTGTTTCTTTTCTTGCCACGCAATACACACTAGCACCAAGTGCTTTAAATCTATTGCAAAGTATTTTTCCAATTCTTCCAAATCCACAAACTAGTACATTACTTTCATGAATTGTTTCTTCTCTTTCTTCTATAGCTATTCTAATGGTTCCTTCCGCTGTTGGAATTGCATTTAAAATTGTGAGCTTTTCATTTTCTAATAAATCGATATTATTTATTTTTCCATTATAAAATTCTTGTGGAATTCCACCGGCTATAAAGTTTTTACCACTAATTTCATCTTTTAATTCCTGAATTTTTATTTTTTCTTTAGCAAATGGTGAATTTACATAAATATCATCCTTTGAAAAAGGCATGCTGCTTATAACTATATCCGTCATACTAACTGCTTCGCTTATACTACTACATAACAATATATCTTTATAATTTATTTCTGTATTTTCCTCTTTTATCTTATTTTTTAATCCATCATTACTGACCAATTTACCTTCCAAAAAATACTTTTCTAAGCCATATGTATATACTCGATTTCCTTCTTTCGCATACATTTCTGCTAATCTTATAATTCTTAAATCTCCACCAATCATACAGATATTCAAAAAAATCACATCCTCATATAATATTTATATAATTATATGAAGATAGCATGTACATTATATTTTATACTTCTGTTTTGCTCATGTCCTTTTTACATTATTTTATTGGATTCTTCCTTTATATCTAATATTAGCCCTCCCTTTGTTTTTCTTTTACTTCTCTTTCTTTCTCTTTTAGATTTTTCATTATAGATAAATCATCATTATTAAGACTACTAATTAAAGAGCATGTTTTAGATAAATGATTTAATGCTTTACGTTCTTTTACTAAAAGTTTTGTCTTTTTTCTTTCCTCTATTTTAGCCCTTTCAGGTTTTTTTATTGCGTTTTTTATTGGAATAAATACAGGCTCTTTTTGTACTTTGTCATATATTTTTGGATCCAATTCAACAGCAATATTCATATAATTTGTTGCTTTTTCTTTATCCCCCTTAAGAATTGCTACTTGCGATAAGTAATAGTACGAACCAGCTTCTATATCTTCACCTTTAATGCTTTCTTTAAAAAATCTTTCTGCTTCATCTAAATCTCCTGCAATTAATGCGATTTGTCCTATACTTAACTTAGCATTATATAGAAACGAATTAATTTCAGCTGCTTTCTGATAAAACTCTTTTGCTCTTTGAAAATCATTTACCATTGTATACACCATCCCTAAGTTGTAATATAAATCATAATTGCCCGGATTATATCTTAAAGCATTCATATATACATTTATGGCTTCTTTGTATCTTTCTTGAGTATATAATATCTCTCCTAATAAATTAGTAGCATTATAATATTCAGGATTATTCTTTAATATGTCTTGAAGAGCTGTTATTGCTTCTTCCGGTCTTTTATCTTTATTTAATAATCTTGCTATATTATAATTTAATTTTATATCTTTATTATCTATCTCCGATGCACGAATATACTCATCAACTGCTATAGAATATTTTTCTTCTCTCTCATAAACCTCTGCTAAAGTTTTATGTCCAATATAACTTTCTGGATATTTATTTATTAATTTAAATAAATAATCTTTAGCTTGCTCTGTATTTCCTGATTTTAGAGCGATTTTAGCTAAAATTATATTCAATATTTCCGGGAAATCAACTTTTTTCTTATATTCTATTAATAATATAATTCCTGGTATTATTATAGACAAAATGTAAATGCATATTCTAAAAAACAAATTCAAATGAATATTAAAAAACAATTCAATAAAATTTATTACAATACCTAAAAATTCCAAACCTAAAATATAAACATAGCTTGTATCATTTTTTTTAATAAATTTGCCAAATACCACTATAAAAATAGCAAATGCCAATAAATTAAATATTATTTTTTCGATCAAACTTTTTCACCTCTCTTGAACTTAGGCAGATGGAACTACTGCCTTTTGTCCAAACTTTTCTTCATATTTTTTCATGCATTTTTCTATAATTCTTTCTGCATCATCTCTTCCAAGCATTCTATCTACGGTTGTTGTTTTCCCTTCTAGTTGCTTGTATACTTCAAAAAAATGCTTTATCTCATCTGATATATGATTTGGAAGTGCAGATATATCATTGTATACATTTAAATATGGATCTTTTTTAGATATTGCAATTATTTTTTCATCTTCTTCACCACTATCATTCATAATGAGTACACCTATCGGATAACATTCTACTAAAGTAAGTGGTTGTATTTGTTCATTACACAATATTAAAACATCTAAAGGATCATTATCTTCTGCATATGTAAGTGGAATAAATCCATAATTAGTTGGATAATGTGTTGCTGTGTAAAGTACTCTATCTAATTTAAGCATTCCTGTTTCTTTATCCAATTCATATTTATTTGTTCCACCCTTTGGTATTTCTACCACTCCAATAAAATCATTTTTGCTTATTCTATCTTTTTTTATATCATGCCAAATGTTCATTTTTATCATTCCTTACTTTATATTATTCTTAAACTATTTTATAAGTTTTTTAATTTTTCTTCTGCCTTCTTAACTGCTTCTCTTTCATCCCAGAAATATTGTACTCCCTTAATTTCTTGGTATTGCTCATGTCCTTTTCCTATAAGAAGTATTATATCTCCTTCCTCAGCATTCTTCATTGCATATTCTATGGCTTCTTGTCTGTCATCTATTGTTATATATTTTCCACTACTTCTATTTAGTCCAATAATTATATCATTGTTAATAGATTCTAATTTTTCGAAACGAGGGTTGTCTTCTGTAAGAATTGTAAGCCCTGCATATTTGCCAGATATTTCTCCCATGTCATATCTTCTCGATTTAGCTCTATTTCCTCCTCCACCAAAGATACAAACAATTCTCTTAGGTTTGTATTCCTTAATAGTTTTCATTAGATTTATCATTTCATCTTCATTATGTGCATAATCTACTATAAGTTTGAATTTTTTATTGGAAACAACTAATTCCATTCTTCCTTTTACATAAGCTTCTCTCAAAGCCTTTTTCATAGATTCTACATTTACTCCTAATTCATTTGCAATTGTTATTGCACATAAAGAATTATATACAGAAAATCTTCCTGGAATTGCAACTTCAAATTTATCATTTATTTTTCCTGTTACTTCAAACCCCATTCCAAGAAAATCATGTGTCATAATAAATTCTATATTACTTGCTCTCATATCAGTATCTTCAGAATTTAAGCCAAATTTTACTAAACTACAAGTGTGATTTTTAGTTACATTTTTCCAGTTCTTATCATCCACATTTATTATTCCCTTTTTACATTTTTGGAATAATAAGCTTTTACAATACATATATTCCTCAAAGCTTTCATGCTCATTTGGTCCAATATGCTCATTTGAAATATTGGTAAATACACCATAATCAAATGTAAATCCGTCAACTCTGTTCATTTTTAATCCTTGAGAAGATACCTCCATAATAGCATATTTGCAACCTTCATCTACCATTTTACTAAATAATTTCTGTACTTCGTAATTCTCTGGCGTAGTATTGTGAAGTACTATTTTTGTTTGATCAATAAATGCACCTATTGTACCTATTAAGCCAACTCTATTACCATCTTCTTCTAGCATTTTCTTTAAAATACTTGTTGTAGATGTTTTTCCAGCCGTTCCAGTTACTCCTATCGTAATTAATTTTTCTGCTGGATAGTCAAAATATGTTGCTGAAATATATGCCATTGCTATTCTTGATGATTTAACCTTTATAACCGTAACATCTTCTTCAACTTCAATATCTTGTTCTATTACTATAGCTTTTGCACCTTTTTTTATCGCATCTGGTATAAATTTATGCGAATTAGAAGTAGTTCCTACTTTTGCAATATATAAGTCATTTTCTTCAACTTTTCTGGAATCATCTTTTATGTCTGCAATATTTACATCCAAACTGCCTTTTATCAATTCATAATCCACATTTTCTAGTAATTTTGTTAATTTCTTTACTCGATTTGCTTTTTTATGAATAATATTATCGACATCAATTTCAGATTCAAATACCGTATGAGATGGACCTTTCATAAACATCGTACCTGTTTCTTCATCCCAATTTGTTTCCAATATTCCACCAATTTGATGTACTTCTACTTTTCTATCACATCTTCCGGTTAAAACTGCTGCAACTGTAGCAGTACAACAACCTGTTCCACATCCTATGGTTTCTCCAGTTCCTCTTTCCCATTCTCTCATTTTTAGTGTATTTCTATCAATCACTTGTGCAAAAGTAACATTTGTCTTGTTAGGAAATAAGTCTGTCTTATATTCTATGGCTTTTCCATATTTTTCTACATCAAAATTGTCTACATCATCTATAAACATTACACAGTGAGGATTTCCCCAAGATACAGCTGTTATTTTAAATTTTTTATCTAATATAGTAACTTCTTGTTCTATAAACTCTGGTAAATCTGTATTTACTGGTATTTTTCTTGTATCTAGTACAGGCTTTCCTATATTTGCCTCTATATTTACAGCTTGTCCATCTTTAACTGTTAATTTTACATGTTGAATTCCTCCAAGTGTTTCAATGGTTAACTCCTCTTTATTTGTTAATTTGTGGTCATATACATATTTACTTAAAGACCTTAAAGCATTGCCACACATTTCTCCCTCTGTTCCGTCCGGGTTAAACATTCTCATTCTAAAATCTGCTACATCTGATTTACAGATTAAAACTAATCCATCTGAGCCTACTCCAAAATGACGATTGCTTATATATTTTGCTAGCTCATTTACATTATCAATCTTTTGGTTAATGGCATCGATGTACACGTAATCGTTACCATATGCTTGCATTTTCGTAAAACGTGTCATGCTTTTCACTCCTTTTTCATTATCTCAATGCCTGATCTAAATCTGCAATAATATCGTCAGCGTCTTCGATTCCCACAGATAAACGTAAAAGTGTATCTGTGATTCCTAATGCATTTCTCTTTTCCTCTGAAATTTCAGTATGTGTTCTACTTACTGGGTGGGTAATCAAACTTTCTACTCCTCCTAAACTTTCTGCAAATATAATTAGTTTTAATCTTGATAATATAGCATTAACAGTTTTTGTACTGTCTACCTTAAATGATATCATTCCACCAAATCCTGTAGTTTGTTTTTTAGTTACTTCATAATCTTTATGATCTTCAAATCCAACATAATATACTTTTTCAACTTTTGGTTGGTTACGAAGCCAAGTAGCAACCTTCATTGCATTTTCTGCATGCTTGTCCATTCTTAAAGCCAAAGTTTTTATTCCTCTTAGCATAAGCCATGAATCCATTGGTCCTAAACCAGCGCCATATATATACATTTGAATTTCTAGTTTTTCACCAATCTTACTATCTTTTACTACTACCACACCTGCAAGAACATCATTATGTCCAGCTAAGTATTTAGTTCCACTGTGCACAACAATATCTGCTCCAAGTGTAAGTGGTCTTTGGAAGTACGGTGTTAAAAATGTATTATCTACTACTACTAAAGCTCCAATTTCATGTCCTATCTTTGCAATTTTCTCAATATCTGCTACCTTCATCATAGGGTTTGTTGGAGTTTCGATAAAAATCATTTTTGTGTTTTTCTTAATTGTTCTTTTTAATAATTCTAAATCAGATAAATCGATACTATCATATTCAATTCCATTTACTGATAGCACTTCATTTACTTCTCTAAAGGTACCTCCATAAATGTCATCTGACATAATCAAATGATCTCCTGGTTTTAATAGGGAAAATACAAGTGTAACTGCAGCCATTCCCGAATTAACTGCAAATGCTCTGGTTCCCTCTTCTAAAATTGTCATGGTTTTTTCAAGTTCTTCCCTTGTTGGATTAATGCATCTTGCATAATTATATCCAGATTTATCTTCTATAGATTTGTGTTCAAATGTAGCTGTTTGATAAATTGGATAGCTTAATGCTCCTGTTTCTGGGTCTACGCCTTCTGCACCATGTACTACTTTTGATGCTAGCTTTAAATTTTCCTTTCTGTTAAAATTTTTGTAATCTTTTGAGTCCTTCATTCTTATTACCTTCTTCTTGAGGTTATTTTTCCTCATTTTAATTATCACAGTACATTCTTAATTAAGAATATAAGCCTGTTGGTTAAAATACGGTATTATTATATATTATTTTTCTAAAATAGTACAGGGTTTTTTTTCAAAAATGTAATCAAAAGGTTACTAGATAATGGTTTTATAAAGATTTCAGCTATTTTTTAAATTCTAGGAAATGCAATTTCCTAGAATTTAAAAAAACAGGGAGAACTAATTTGTTCTCCCCGTCCGTATAACACGGCCAAACATGTCTACGCCTCTTTCCTCTATGACAGTATTTCTCGCCATAGAGTATTTTTTGTGCTCCCCCACATCATGTGGATAAAAGTAATATAACTCCCCTTTTATCCACACAAAACCGGTTGCTAGTTCTCCGGTTGACGTGGCATAGGCATAATATGCTGTCTTAGAAAAGCTCGCATGCTTTTCTAAATAATAATCGTTTCCGATTTTTGCTATCCAACCATCTCTTATTAAATATCCCTCCTCATTAAAGAAATATTCTTTGCCAGCTATTGTTTGCATGCCAATAGCTAGCTTCCCATTGGAGAATACATAAACCCATTCTCCCTTTACAATCGTCCAGCTCATTTCTTCCTCCGTTTCGATTTCGTTTGGTTTTTACGGTTTATTTAGTATAAATTCCTCCTTCGTGTTATACTTTAAATTTTTCCATTGGATAAATATTATATCATAAGTTCAGCATTATGTCAAAAGTGAAATTTTTGGAAAATTTTAGATTTTATTCAGTTCTTAATGCTTCTACTGGATCTTTTTTGCTTGCCATCTTTGCTGGAATTAATCCGGCAATTACAGTAAGTAACATACTGATTATTACAAGTATCACTCCACCTGCTACTGGTAGGCTGGCTAGACCACCTATATCTGTTACTGCTTTTATTATCATATTAATTGGAATATTTAAAATTAATGTAACTACTATTCCTAAAATGCCTGCTCCTAATCCTACAATAAAAGTTTCTGCATTGAACACTCTTGAAATATCTTTTTTCGAAGCACCAATGCTTCTTAAAATTCCTATTTCTTTTGTTCTTTCTAGAACAGAGATGTATGTTATAATTCCTATCATGATTGATGATACTACGAGTGATATTGCGACAAATGCAATTAATACATAGCTTATTGCATCTATAATACCAATACTACCAGCAAAAGAGGTTAAAATGGTTCTTCCTTTCTTTGTCATTAAATTGTTTAAGCTTAGTGATAATGCTGTTAAAAAGCTCATGGAAACTTTGCTATTTGCTTTTGTAGTTCTATCTTCTTTCTCCTCTTCCTCTTTGTTGTATGGATTCGAATCATCGGTAATTTTTCCATCCAATATTTTTATAATTCTAGAAGAATACTTTTCTGCTAATTCTGGATTATGGGTAACCATAATAATAAGTCTATCTTTCGAAATCTTTTTTAGAATTTCCATAATTTGCACACTAGTCTTTGTGTCCAATGCTCCTGTTGGCTCATCTGCCAAAATAATCTCCGGATCATTGACTAACGCTCTTGCAATTGCAACCCTTTGCATTTGTCCACCAGATAATTGATTTGGTTTTTTATTAATTTGCTCTCCTAATCCTACTTCTTCTAATGCCTTAATGGCTCTTTTCTTTCTTTCTGCTTTTGACACTCCTGAAAGAGTAAGTGCTAGCTCAACATTGGATAATATTGTTTGATGAGGAATTAGATTGTAAGTTTGAAATACAAAGCCAACACTATGGTTTCGATAAGAGTCCCAATCTTTATCCTTAAATTCTTTTGTAGATCTTCCATTAATTACTAAATCACCTGAAGTATATCGGTCTAAGCCTCCTATAATGTTTAAAAGAGTGGTTTTTCCACAACCACTTTGACCTAATATTGATACAAATTCGCTTTTTCTAAATTGTAGCGTTATTCCTTTTAATGCCTCAACTTTACTGTCACCTGTAATATAATCTTTTGTGATATTTTCTAATCGTAACATAAACATATTCCTTTCTTTATATGTTTTTGTATTAATTTATTTTAGTAGTTACTAGATAATGTTATGCAATATTTTAAGTCCGCGCAGGGACGTCCTAATTAAAAAAGTGAGCGGAGCAGGGAGCTCCGTCGGGACGAAGCGAAATTTTTTAATTAGGACTCCCGTTTGCAGGACAAGCTTTTTTGAAAAACATTATCTAGTAACTTTAAGTATATTGTAAATAATACCATTTTACTAAAATATATTCAATGTTTTTCACAATTAATTCACATTACATACAATAAAATACAGAAAAATTGCAACAAACTACCTAATAAAATAAACATATGAAAAATAGAATGCATCCATTTATGTTTTTTCCCTACTCCATATAAAATAGCACCAATAGTATAAGCAAGGCCTCCTGCTACTAATAGAATTAATCCTGGTAATGGAATAAGTACCGGAAGTAAATTTACTTTAAAGATAATTGCCCATCCCATTCCTAAGTAGCAAATCATGGAAAATTTTTTATACTTTTTTAAGTCAATTGCATTTAAAATAATGCCTAGTATTGCCATTGCCCAAATAATACCAAATATTGTCCACCCAGTTGCAGTATCATACTCCCTGAAAGTACATAATGCAAATGGTGTATAGGAACCTGCTATTAACAAGAAAATAGTACAATGGTCTAGCACTTGCATTACTTTTTTGCCTGTACATCTTGGACTTAGTCCATGATAAATACTAGACATTGTGTATAAAATAAGCATCGTTGTTCCATAAATTGCTCCACTTACTACACCATATCCATTCCCATGTATGGCTGCTATAACAACACATAATACAATAGCTACAATTCCCAAAACCGCTCCTACAATGTGGGATGTCATGTTGAATATTTCTTCTCCCTTGGTATAGGTTGGGAGTATTCTATCTTTTAATTTTGTTCTTGTCATGGCATTCTCCTTTTCTCTGTATTACCGTTACTCAATAATGGTATTGAATTATAACGAAAATTAGCTTACTAACATTATTTACCATTTTTATATTTCTAAACAACTATTTATAAACTGGAGAAAAAAATCTCCAGTTTATAATACACATCATACTTTTATAGATACAATTTACTTACTCACCTAATACATCATCGATTTCTTGTTTTGCCTCTGCTACAGAAGATTCATTTGGAAGCATAATATAAAGTCTTGTACTTCCCATTGAATATGTTGGTCCATAGGACCCAGTTCCTGTTAAAGCATTAGTTTTGATTGTCCAAGATGACATATTATTTAATTGATCTTTTACTAAATTACTAATATCACTTTGCTCTATATTTGTTTGGAAGCTTCCTTCTAAAGATTCTAGTATACTAGTATATCTAGTAAGTAATGTTGTACTATTTAATACCTTTTTAATAATTGCTTCTATAACAGCTTGTTGATTTTTTACCCTTTGGTTATCTCCAGATGCGAAAGAATATCTTTCTCTACTAAACGCTAAAGCTTCTTCTCCGTTTAACGTATTATATCCTTTACTAAAATGATATCCTTGGGTGCTAAAGTCATAATCAGAATAAACTTGAATTCCTCCTAAGGTGTCTACTAATTTAATTACAGTAGTAAAGTTAACTCTTACATAATAATTAATGTCAGTATCTAATAAATCCTCTACTGTAGTTATAGTTTCATTGATACCATATATTCCAGAGTGTGTAAGCTTATCTTTAGCTCCTTTACTATGAAGTGTTACATAATAATCTCTTGGAATAGATGTTAACAATACCTCATGTGTATTTGTATTAACAGTAGCCAAAATATTAGCATCACTTCTTGATACATTACTAATGCTTCCAGAAGTATCTATTCCACTAATATATACATTAAATATTCCATTATTTACAGTATATTTTGAATTTGAGGAATCTATTTTAGCTGTACTTTCTACTGCATGTGTAGCAGTATAAATAATTTTTGTATTATCTTTAAAATTTTCTATTTCTTCTGATAACATATTATATTGTGAAGAACTTACAAATATAACATTAATTTCTCTATTTAATAAATTATTACCTAAGTTTGTTAGTCCATCCGATGTTCCAAATGTAATATCTACTTTATCTTCTAATTCGGCTTGTACATCTTCTTCTACTTGGAAAATATATACCTCTTCTCCTGCAATATCTTCTACTGAATTATAGGTATTATTATTTCTTACTACAACATAATACTCATCTGTTTCTTGTAATTCTTGGAACATAGAACCCAAAAATTCTGTTGTAGCATTAGCATAATTTGCTACATACAAATACACTCCAGATACAAGTAGTGCAATTATTAAACAAAAAATATTTAGTTTTTTTGTTTTATGCGTTTTAGCTAGTCCAATTCCAATTAATAATGTAAATATAATTTCAGCTATAGTAAATATGGTTACATAGCTAGTTGGAAGTAGGTCTAATCTAAGTACAGACACATAGAATATGATAGTTATTATTACATAAATTAAAGTTAATATTTTAAATGCTGCTCCTAATTTTCCGCCAGACTTTCTTTTATTTTTGCTTGTTTTTTTATTATATGAACTATTACTCTTTCTAGAGGAAGAATAATTTCTACTTTCTTCCTCATATCTTCTTCTCATTTTTTTATATGGGTCTTCACCTTGCATTCTTCTTGGTTGATAACTCATTTTGTACCTCCTTTGTTTTTATAATTATATCACTTTTTTATTTTTACACAAGAATTTGTTTTATAAAAATATATATTATAATATTTTTTTGCAGAGCAATATATATTTTGTGTTTTATCATTAATAATAGTAAACAAACCATAAATAGTTCAAAAATTTTTAAAATTATTTGACTTTTTTGCTTAAAATTTGTATAATAAGTATAGGAAATGAAAGCCACAAAGTGGTTGCCGAATACGATTTTAAAATAAACCATTTACTCGCCAAAGCAGAATGGTTTATTTTTTATTGCCTATGTAATAAAATACAAATGATGATTAACAAGGCAACATTTATGATAGTCATTCCTACTAAACCAAAGAGAAGTAGGTATGTAATAATTAATAATGCTGATTCTACCATATTAACCACCCCCATATATCAGTCTCACAACTAAAAGTCGTGGAGTAGTTTGTAAACATCAAAGAGTTAAAGGTGGCAACGCACTCTGCTTATTTCATTTCCTATTGACAATACTATACAATATTTTTTTGAAAAAACAAGTAAGTATAGTAAAGTTTTACAATTATGTGTTTCTGTTGAAAGGTTTTTGACTGTGAGTTATAGAATCCATAAATTCCTTCTAATATTATAATTTTGTAGAATTTTTAATTATAAAATTGTACGAATCTCTACACATATCTTCAATATTTAATTCAGCTTTCCAATTTAATTCTTTTTCTGCCTTAGAAGAATCTGCATAACATTCTGCAATGTCGCCAGCCCTTCTAGCTACTATTTTATAAGAAACTTTAACATTATTTACCTTTTCAAAAGTATGTACTAAATCCAAAACACTATATCCTTTGCCTGTTCCTAAATTATACACATGCACTCCGGAGATATTTTTTTCTAATGCCTTAACATGACCTTTTGCTAAATCTAACACATGAATATAGTCTCTTACTCCTGTACCATCATGAGTTGGATAATCATTGCCAAAAACATTTAAGCATTTTAATTCTCCTGTAGCCACTCTTACAATATATGGCATTAAATTATTCGGAATTCCCTTTGGATTCTCTCCCAAAAGTCCTGTTTTTTCTGAACCAATAGGATTAAAATATCTTAATAGTGTAATTTTCCAATCCTTATCTGCCTTATATATATCTTCTAATATATACTCAATCATTAATTTAGTGGTCCCATATGGGTTACTAGGTCTAGAAAGCGGAAAATCCTCTTTTATAGGTAATTTATCTGGTACTCCATATACAGTAGCACTTGAAGAAAAAATAATATTTTTGCAATTATATTCTTGCATAACATGTAGTAAATTTAAAGTTATTCCTATATTTCCTTCATAATATTTTAAAGGCTCTTTTACTGACTCTCCTACTGCTTTTAATCCTGCAAAATGAATAACTGCATCAATTTTATTTTCTGAGAATATTTTGCTTAATGTATTATAATCGCCTACGTCACCTTGAATAAATTTAACATCTTTATTTGTTATTTTCTTTATTTTATCTACAACATCTATTTTTGAATTAATTAAATTATCTATAATAATTACTTCATGATTATTGTTAAGCAATTCTACAACTGTATGGCTACCTATATAGCCTGTCCCTCCAGTTACTAATATTTTCAACTTTCTCACTTCTCTTTCAATATGATTCTACTTTTCTATTATATCTGCTATTCTTTTACAAGCGAATCCATCTCCATATGGATTTGATGCTTTACTCATTTTTTCATATTCTTCTTTATTTTCTAATAATATTTTTAAATTTCTATATATTTTTTCTTCATCAGTTCCTACTAATTTTAAAGTTCCTGCCTTAACTCCCTCAGGTCTTTCTGTAGTATCTCTCATAACTAGTACAGGTTTACCTAAAGATGGAGCTTCTTCTTGAATTCCTCCACTATCTGTCATTATTAAATATGCCTTTGCTAATAAATTATGAAAATCTATTACTTCAAGGGGTTCTATCAATTTAATTCTATCATTTTTTTCTAAAATTCTTTTAGCTGTTTCTCTTACTATAGGATTTTTGTGTACTGGGTAAACTACTTTTATATCATCGTATTCATCGACAACTCTTCTAATTGCGTTAAAGATATGCTCTAATGGCTGTCCTAAATTTTCTCTTCTATGAGCTGTTAGTACAATTAATCTACTATCTTTTGCCCACTCTAATAATTCATTATTGTAATTTTCTTTAACTGTCGTTTTCAATGCATCTATCGCTGTATTACCAGTCACATAGATATTTTCTTCTTTTTTCCCCTCTTTTAATAAATTATTTTTTGCATTCTCTGTTGGAGCAAAATGATATTTTGCAATAATTCCTGTCGCTTGTCTATTAAATTCTTCTGGGAATGGTGAATATATATTATATGTTCTAAGTCCTGCTTCAACATGCCCTACTGGAATTTGCATATAATAGCAACATAATGATGTCACAAAAGTAGTTGAAGTATCTCCATGAACTAGAACAATATCTGGTCTAACTTCCTCTAAAACTTTTTTTATTTTTTGTATAATATTAACAGTTATATCAAATAAAGTTTGTTTGTCTTGCATTATGTCCAAATTATAATCTGGCACTACTTCAAAGCAATCTAAAACTTGTTGTAGCATTTCTCTATGCTGACCTGTTACACATACTATTGTTTCAATATTTTTTCTGCTTTTTAATTCTTTGACTAATGGGCACATTTTTATTGCTTCTGGTCTTGTTCCAAATGCAAACATGACTTTTTTCATTTTTACTTCTCCTTTATGATTAAATCAGTGAATTTTTTAACAAATATGAACTTATTATTTATAGCCATCAATTAATTGATATCTTATAGTCTATTGTCATTATTTTTCTCTTATTCTTTCTTTAATTACCTTAAACATTTTGCCTATAATCTCTTTATAAGTATATAGCATTATAAGACCTTGTGCTACTAAACTTATAACATTATATATAGTATTTGTTTTACAATATATAATTGAAGAAATTACAAAAATAACTGCCGGAATAATATATAGCTTATAATTATATTTCAATTTGACAATTTTATCAATTGACTTTTTCCTTATCAAGTAAAATACTACATATGATATTATATTAGAAAATATGTATCCCCACATTCCTAGTATCGGTATTAAAACCACCGAGCATATTACATTAGTTATTGCAGCCATTACCGTAGTGTAAAACGCTCCCTTGGTTTTCATAGAAGCAGTATAAATCGTTCCCATAAAACTTGAGATAGCATTAAATATCATAGCCACAAACATAAATGGTACTAATATTATTGAATCATGGTATTCAGCATCAATGAATAGTTCATAATATATTTTTATCACTGGAAGTAATATCGCTGAAAATAATATTAAATATTTTGAAAAATTTTCTAAATTTTTTGAATAGTATTCAGCTTTGTCTTCACTGTTATACTCATATATTGAGCTTTCTGTCCAAGCCATTAAAAATATACTATTTACTGTCATAAGTAATGTTGGAAATTTATTTGCAAAACTTACTAATCCTGTTGAAGAAGTTCCACAAAAATACTCTAATATATACAATCCTGCTGTACCATTTAGCCACCAACTAATTTGATTTGGTACTAAAGGTATTGAGTATTTTAACATTTCTTTTATTACATTCTTACTAAATAATTTAAATTTTATATATTTAAAAAACTGTAATCTTATTAATGCATAAACTGTAATAGTTATAGAGCCAACAGCATAAGCTAATAGCATACTTCTTTCATGTATATACTTTATAAAAACAATATTAATTATCAACTGTATTAATGTAGATAATACACCTGTAACAGTATAATCGACATTCTTTCTTACTCCTCTTAATACTTGCTGTAAATATATACCAAAATAATTGAAAACAAAATATAATACAAAAAGATATGCATATTGAAATTTAGTTATTATACATATAGGTATATACATTAGCATAAATATTGCTATACCCATTAAAAATATAATAAAAGAATTGGTGATATACTTTTTCTTTTCATCTTCATCTTTTGAAGTACACAAAAATCTAAAAATAGTTTCTGTTACTTGAAGAGTAAAAACTGGCCCAATTAGAGGTACTATATTAGTTATTAAATTAACTGTACCAAATTGCTCTGTAGATAAATACGCCGAATATAATGGCATCAAGAAAAACACTAATAATTTTGAGCCAAATGTTCCAATAAAATATATAATTGTTGTCTTAAATAAGCGTTTATTTCTTTCCATTTCATCTTCCTCTTATTGTATTATATATTCCATAAATTGTTCTTTTAATTTCGTTTTGCCTTAGTTCATCTTTGCAATATTTTTTAGAAATTTCTTTTAAACTTGTTTTTTCGTCTTTTAATTCTGCTAGTGTTTGATTGTATAATAATGGCATTGAATCATTAATAGTTTGTTGGGATTTAAAGTAATCTTCAATTGGCTGCTCATCTGCTTTTATTATATTATTATGAATTAGCTTGTTTATTAATTTTTGTCCGTTTTGAGTATTGACAATAACCATACTAATGCCCTTTTTTTCTTTTATAAATTTTGGCCCCCAGTAATCTCCAATTCTTATGTCCGCATTTGTTTTAATTCTATACTTGCATTCATAACAAGATTTATTGAACACCATTTTAGTATTAAAAAAATTGTAAAATAAATTTTTCTTTTCTTTAGTACGATATTTTGAATTTATCAATAATATCTTTTTTCTCCATCCAAATCTTTTGTCTCTAAATTTAACATCTTCTATTTTGTTAAATTTAGAGATGTATTTTTCCCAAAGATTATATGATGGTACCCCATTGCATATTAAATCTACTAATATAAAATTATCTCTTCTACCTATGTTTTTTAAATGTCTATCAATAGAAGATATTTGACAAGGTGTTCCTATCACAATTGCTTGTTCTAATTTTGTAAGTTTTTTAAATGCATCTACTGTATAACTCTGCAAATATTTTGAGCCAGATAACTTTAGTAAATCTTCCATTTTGGTTACTACTGTATGCTCTGCTCTATTTTTTTCTAAATTATATGTACATCCTATTATTGGAATATTATTTTGAATTCCGAAATATGAAATTTCATAAGCAAGACCTCCAGATGAAGAACTTTTCAATACATCTTCATTTAAAGAATATGCACTATATAGTTTCATATCTTTTATTTCGTTTATTTGAGCGTTTAATTGTCCGCATACTTTTTTGCATTTGTTACATCCTATGCACTTCTCTTTATCAATTGTATAACTATAAAAACCATTTTCATTTAATTTTATAGTTATACAATTGGTAGGACATACTGCTGCACACATTCCACAACCAGAGCAAATATTTGTAATTGTTTTATTTTCTAAACTTTTATTATCTTTCCTTATAGCATTCTTTAAGAAACTAATACTTTTCTTTCTTTCTTCTTCAATAATTTTATTGCATTCTTTAAAATCAATATTTATATTTTCTATAAAATATTTAATATTATCATTATAAAGTCTATTTTCTAGTTTTACTTTTTTTAGTATATTATATATTCTAGAATTTTGAGAAAGTTTATTATCTTTAAATCTTTTTAATGTTATAAAAGGTACATTAAAGTTAATAGAAAATATAGTTCCGTGGAAAGAATCTGTAATGACTAAACTTGCATTATATATTAGTTTTAAAAATTCTTCTGGAGAAGCATTTTGCACTTCTTCTTTTTTATAATCCAAAACATTACCTGGAATAATTATTAATTTTTTATTTAACATTTTAGCTATTTTCTTTGCTATTTTATAATGTTTCTTTTTCCCTCCCAAGCAATAAAAAACTATATAATCAGTATTTTCTTCTTTTAAATTAAATTCTTCATTCCATTCTTCTTTATTTAATAACAATGTTGGGTCTAATACCACTTCTATTTCTTTATCTGTAAAATCTTTTATTAAATTTTTACCTTGCTCTTCTCTAATAGAAATACTATCAAATTTACTTACTAGTTTTTTTATTTCTTCTCTTATATATTTGTTATCAATTGCTGGAAGTCCCATACTTGGTGCATATGAGATTTTTTTACTATCATCACTTACAAAACTTAGAAAATAATTTTCATTAAAAACAGTAGGTGCCCAAATCTGGTCACTTCCACATATAAATTTATCATACTGATCATTTAATAAGAATAAATCTGTAGCATTTTCACAACTTTTAGTATATGTAAAGTTTTT
Organism: uncultured Clostridia bacterium; assembly: GCA_944392065.1. Taxonomy (GTDB): domain Bacteria; phylum Bacillota; class Clostridia; order TANB77; family CAG-508; genus CALXVA01. The sequence continues at coordinate 20,750 of CALXVO010000001.1, forward strand.
CTTTCTGAAATCATCAAATTTCTTACTGTTTTGTTGCACTGAATCTTTAACTTTACTATTATGTACTAAAATCTTTGTTGCCAAGTCTTTGAATTTTATTTTTTTAAATCCCTTTGGTGGATTTGATTTATAATTTACTGTATCTACTTTATCTACACCTAATTTTTTTACAGTTTGTCTTAATGCATATGCTTGTAAGACTCCACCATAATTGTTATATGCATGCCATGTAATTATTGCTATTTTTTTAGTTTCCATATTTATTTCTTCCCTTTTATAAAATTAGATACTTTATGAGCATTTTCTTTTCCTAGTATTTTTTCAGCAGTTTTATATACTTTGAATTTAATCTTATCCTTCTTTGGTATCCAAGAGCCTGCAAACCAGTGTATAGTATAAGTGTTGTCTGTTATATTTTTCTTTTTAGTTTGATAATCTATTGGACAAAAATACTCTTTAGGATATAATGTGAATTCTTCAACCGTTTGTAATTTATTATTAGGAGTAAATCCTTTTTTGCTCATCATGTCAGTTATAATAGTTACATTAGTTGTCATGTCTATACTTCCATCTTCTTGTATAAAATGCTTGTCCTTATAATAATCCAAAAGTTCTTTAAAAATTTCTGTACCGCTTTCAGAGCCCATTATACCTGTTGGAATAGTAGTGTCTGTTTCAAATCCAGAAAAAGCCTTATTCTTTAAAAACTGATCTAAATTTTTTAACACCTCCACATCAGTATCCATATAAATACCACCTTGTGTATATAAAGCATATAGCCTAACATAATCTGTTATAAAAGCATATTTTTTTGCTTCATAGGCTTCTTTTACATATATGTTGGAACTTAGATCAAAGCTATTTTCGTCCCATCGAACAATCTCATAATCTGGGCAGTATTTTTTCCAACTATTAATACATTTCTTTGCTAATTTAGGTAAGTCTTTCCCTCCGAACCAACAATAATGTATTTTCTTAGGTATCATATTATTTTCCCTCCTATTTCTGCTTTATTATATTATTCAATTTTATTTTCAGTAAAGAAATCCACAGAAAAATTATTGCTCATGAATTTACTATCTTGTAATGTATATAGATTTTTTACTATAAGCACAGTTAGAAATGTGTATATAAATATCATAGAGCACACTTTTAATTTCTTTATATTTATTTCTTTAATAAATGTAACAAAAATTAAGCATAAGAATATTAAGAATATATAGCTAACTCTAATAGCAAATCCACTATTTATTGTAGCAAAATAAGTTATAAAATATAAAAATTGGCCCTTTTCTAAAAATGCATATTTTTGCTCTTTATTATTTCTTAATAATATACATTGTATTATATAAATCGCTAATAAAAAGTAATGCGTAATACCACTTCCGTCAAATGCTTTCTGACCTTCGTCTAAAGCATATTGGTCGTATTTTAAATTAGATGCGATTAGGTTTATAATATTATTAATTATTCCTGTTTCTCCTAATATCATTATTAATATTGGAATCGCAATTTTTATTCTATAATCAATTTTAAACTTGTCTATAAAAATTGGTAAAATAAATAATACTATAATTGTAGAATTATGGAATAAAGCAGATATAAGTATTAAGGCAATACTTGATTTGTATTTTTTTTCATTAAACAAAGCCATTCCATACAAAGCAATTGTTATCGCTAAGAATTGTCGCATTACTGTCATATATGTAAAAAATGCCATTCCTAAAAAAAACATAATAAAAAGAGATAATTCTTTCTTGCTAAGGTTAAGTTTTTTTAAGAATAATCCCAAGAATGTAAATGAAAGCGATGAATATAACAGGAATACTGCTTTATAATTCAAATGCAAAAATCCAATTATTCTACATATGACTTTAAAAATCATTTCTATATTAGGATAATACACATTAATATTTTCTAGGCTATTTGAAAATGTTGAGAAAATATTTATATAATTTATATCGTCAACTGCTAAATTATCTCTTATACCAAAAAATATAGAAAAAGTAATCATTAATAATATTAGACCACATTTTTCGAAGTGTTTTTTAGGAATAAGAAATATTGCACCTATACAAATGAATAATATGATATATGCTAACACTTTATAGTCTCCTTCTTTATAATTATATTGCTTCTAACCTTTTCTAATTTTATCTAATGATGATAATAAAAAGGCATATAATCTTCCTTTTCCGATTAAAAGAAAAAGAAATAACTTTATTTTTACCGTAACATATTTGTTTTTTAGATATTTACTCTTTTTTGTTTTTATTTCTTTAATTAATTGCTCTCTTGCCTCTCCATAGAATTTATCTCTTATCATGTTGTTTAGTAAACCAATTCTAGTGTTTAGCTCATAACATTCTATTTCTGGCTCTAAATTTATATTTTCTTTTTTGAAAAAGCTCTTTGTTTCTTCTACTGCTTGCAACACATCTAATCTTTTTATGTTAAATTTCTTTCCCATAATACTATCTGTTCTTTGTAAATAAAAATACAATTTATCAGGGATTAGTGAAATTTTTTTTGCATAATAGTATAATTTATATGTAGTAAAATTATCTTCGTGAAGTTTTCCTTTTGGAAAAAAAATATTATTTTCTTTAAATAAACTTAATTTATATAATTTATTCCAAGCCATAACTTCTGTTTCTTGGTTGCCTACAAGTAAGTCATTAATTGCTTCTAAATTAGAGAAAATTTTTTCTTCTTTATTTTTTTTAGACCATGTTTCATCTTTTTCATTTATATATAAATAGTCACACACACTGATATCTGAATCATTCTCTTCTAGATTTTCAATTAAACATTTCACATAATCTTTATGTACAAAGTCATCACTATCAACAAAACAAATATATTCTCCAGTAGCATGTTGAATTCCTGTATTTCTTGCCATAGATAGTCCTTGATTTTTTTGAGTTATTATCTTTATTCTGCTATCATTTTTTTCTTCTTCTTCTGCAATCTGTAAACTGTTATCCGTAGAGCCATCATTAACTAAAATAATCTCTATATTCTTATATGATTGATTTATAATAGATTGTAAGCATCTATTTAAATATTTTTCCACATTATATATTGGTACAACAACAGATACTTTATTATCAGTTTGACTCATAATTTTATCTCCCTATTCTAGACTTTCCTTCTATAAAAATAGCCATTAATTTTCCTACTACTTGAAATCCAAATAATTTATAAATATAATAAACCATTTTTCCTTTCTTACCTGATCCTTTAGTAAGTAGATATTCATACTCTTTAATTTTAGGTATTATTTTTATTTGCTCATTCTTTGGCAATGTAAATAATAATCCAACCACTATCGAATACTGGTATTGTACAAAATTAAATAAATGCTTCTTTAATTCTTCTGACTCAATTTCTTTTATTCTATTATTCCAATTTATAACAAAATTCATTGTGTCATCTACTCTTTTTAGGCTGCAAGAATGTGTTGCCGACATTTGGTTTTGTCTATATACATAAAATGGCTTTTCTAACAAATCAATTTTTTTAGTTTTTAAGAAAAGTTGAATTGTGCAATCCATATCTTCGGTGTATTTTACATTTTCAGCTAAAAATATGTCATTATCTAGAAACAATTTCCTTTTAATTACATTACAGCATAAAGATGGATTAAAATTATTGGTTTCAAATAACTTTATTAAGTTTTGCGGATAATTATATTCTATTAAATTTGGTATAATTTTTACTTTTTTATCTTTAATTTTATTGTTTTTTGCTTTTACAAAATCACCAGCAATAATATCAACTTCTCGATTATTTTTGATTTTATTAATTATCTGAGGAATAGAGTCATTTATAATCCAATCATCGCCATCTACAAAAAGTATATATTCTCCTATTGCTTTTTTTAATCCATTGTTTCTAGCAACTGAAACTCCAGCATTTTCTTGATAAAAGTATTTAATATAATTATATTTTTTACAATAGTTATCGCAAATCTCTCTTGTTTTATCTTTTGAGCCATCATCTATTAAGATAATTTCAACATTTTCATTTGCTTGAGAAACTATGCTATCTAAGCAATAAGAAATGTATTGCTCTAAATTATACATAGGAATAATAATACTTAATAATGTTTCTTTCATTTTTCCTCTTTTCTTTATTTTGTTTTATAAATTTTCTCTATCTTATTATTTACTTGCTCTGTTGTAAAGCTTTTCATATTTGTCAAAGTGGCTTCTATTTCACTTTCAGAGTTTAGTTTTGTTAATTCTTTTTCCTTTAAATTGATAATTCCTTTTAACAACTCTTCATTGTTATCTATTTTTATAACATACCCATTTACTCCGTCTTCTACTAAATCTCTACTTCCTCTACAATCAGTTACAATTGCTGGTAACCCTGCCATTAGTCCTTCTATCACATTAACTGGTAAACCTTCTCTGTAACTTAAAGATAATAACATATCAGATATTTTTAGTAATTTTGGTACATCTTTTCTATAACCTAATAAATGTACATTTTTATTTAAGTTATATTCTTTTACTTTTTGTTTGTAAAAATCCTCTAATCCTCCAATTCCAACTATTAACAAATGTATATTTGAGTATTTTTTTACTAAGTCTTTCATTGCTTCTATTGCCATAATTTGATTTTTATTTTTATTTAGCTCTCCAACTTGTATTAAAACAAAATCATCGTCTTCTAATCCCAAGCTTTTTCTTAAATGATGCTTATGTTCTTTACTCATTTCGAAGTTAAATTTGTTTTCATCTACTCCCACACCGTTAATAAGTTCAATTCTCTTGGCTTTAAATTTCTTCTTAGCTAATGCATAATCTTCTTTATTAATCGTTATCAAACAGTCAGTATATCTAGATAGCCACTTTTCTACCGGATAATAAATTATCCAATTTAAAAGTGGTGCTCCTTTATAAAAATGAAATCCATGAGCGGTATAAATAACCTTTAAATCTTTCCTTGGTAGCTTTCTACAAGCAAGTCTACCACACACTCCACCTATTGGAGAATGCATATGTATAATGTTATAGTTATTATCTTTTTGTACAATCTTTTTGATTTCTTTGTATGCTTTTATGTTAGATGTTGAAAATGGATTTCTTGCAAATGGTATATTATAACATTTTACGTTTATATTCTCTAATTCTTTCTTAAATTCTTCTGTACGCTCTTTACTAATAGTTCCTCCATTTTCAAAATTAGTCGCAACATCTACTTGATAGCCTAGTTCTTGCAATATTTTTATGTTATTCATATTAAATTGCTCTATCATGGATGGTACAGAAGCAATTATTAATGCTTTTTTCATTCTATACACTTCTCCTTATTGATTCTTCATTGTCCACAACAATGTAACTGAAATCACCAGATAATTCCTTTGCATAAACTTTAGTTCCAAATACTTTATTTACTAAATTTATTTTCTTAGACATCAGTCTTATTATTGGATTAAACAATTTAATAAAATGCATTTTCTTATTCATACTTTCAGCCATAACTTTTATAATTTGCTTGGTACTAATATATTCTTTATTCTGAGGATAAAATGTTCCATTTTTTTCATTATCTATAGCTTGTTTAATAAATTCGCAAAGGTTGTCTATGTATATCATGCTTCTTTCGTTTTCTACATTTGGAAAAATTGGACTTAATTTTGCAATTTTCTTTAATCTTTGAAAGTTTCCTTTGCAATTTTGTCCATAAACCATCGGTGTACGTATTATAACTGTTTTGAAATTTTCATTTTCTAGCTTTTTTATTCCTTCTTCTGCTTGTAGTTTACTATTTCCATAAAAATTCTTAGGTTGTGGAGCTGTATTTCTATCTATTACCTTTTTTTCTCCAATATGATCATCATCACCATATATAATCATACTGCTCATAAATATAAATTGTTTTACATTTTCTTTTTTTGCCTTGTTTGCTACTTGAATGGCTAAATCACGATTTACTTTATAATACAAATCTTCTAGCTTTTTGTCTGTAGAAACATGTGCTATGCCAGCCACATGAAGAATTGTATCATATTTTGAAAAATCTTCTTGCTCCCAATCTTGTGTTTTTACATCAAGTTCTGTTATTTCATATTGGTTTTCTTCTTTTTTTAGCCATTCTTTCACATGAGTACCAATATAGCTATTTTTCCCCGTTATTAGTATCTTCTTCAATTTTCTTTTCTCCTTTTTCTTCCACTTTTCCTTCTACTACACCATCGCTTTCAAAAACTTTAATTATGGTCTTAAAGAAAATTTTTACATCTAGTAAAAAAGATATATTTTTAGTGTATTCGCCATCAATTTTGGCCTTTACTGGTATTTCAAGTTCATCTCTTCCACTTATTTGAGCAAGTCCTGTTAGTCCTGGTTTAATATCGTTTGCCCCATACTTATCTCTTTCAGCAATTAAATCATCTTGATTCCACAATGCTGGTCTAGGTCCAATTATACTCATATTTCCTTTTATGATATTTATAATTTGTGGAAGTTCATCTAAGCTTGTTTTTCTTAAAATTCTTCCCACTTTTGTTATATACATATCCGGGTTGTTTAACATGTGTGTAGGCATATCTTTTGGAGTATCTGCTCTCATTGTTCTAAATTTATATATCATAAAATATTTTTTATTTTTTCCTACTCTTTTTTGTCTAAAAAATACTGGTCCTCGTGATTCTATTTTAATGCAAGCAGAGATTATTACACCTGGAATAAATAATATAATAATAGCTATAAGAGATAATACTACATCTATTATTCTTTTTATAAAAAAGTAAACTTTCTTTTTCTTCATACATGTACTTGCTCCTTCATCTTATTAGTTCCCTGCTTTTTTATCTTGCTATGAATTTTATTCTTTTTTATATCTTGCTTAGTTTTTATATTGTCAACTTCATTTTTTTGTTTTACTTTTGTGTTGCAGTTAATCTCGAAGTTAGACTCTTCCTCTTCTGTTTTTCTTTCTTTATAAGTAGGAACTACCTTTTTCATATTTGCTTTAATTTTTTTAAGTTCTATATGTTCATCGGAAATAGTTTCCCTTAATATATCTAATTTTTTCTCTAATTCGTCCACCGTAATTCTGGAAGGTTTTGCAATAAATATTTTACTATGTTCTGTGCTTTTTAATCCTTCTTCATTCATTAATATTTCTTCATACAGTTTCTCGCCAGGGCGTAATCCTGTTATTTTTATTGGAATATCTACTTCTGGTTGTAGTCCAGATAGTTTTATTAAGCTTACTGCCAAATCATATATTTTAACAGGTTCTCCCATATCTAGTACAAATATTTCTCCACCTTTTGCATAAGTGATAGCTTGTAATACAAGCTGTACTGCCTCTGGTATTGTCATAAAGAATCTTGTAATATCCTTATGAGTTACAGTAATAGGTCCACCTTTTGCAATTTGTTTTTTGAATAAAGGTACAACAGATCCGTTACTTCCTAGCACATTTCCAAATCTAACTGCAACAAATTCTGTTTTGCTAACCTTATCTTTTGCTTGGATAATCATTTCACACATTCTTTTTGTTGCCCCCATTATGTTTGTTGGGTTTACCGCTTTATCTGTTGAGATTAATACACATCTTTTTACTTCATATTTATCACAGCAATTTGCAACATTATATGTACCAAATACATTGTTCTTTATTGCTTCTAATGGGCTTGTTTCCATTAAAGGAACATGTTTATGGGCCGCAGCATGAAAAACAACATATGGCTTTACTTTTTCAAATATATTTTCCATTCTTGCTTTATCTCTAACACTTGCTACAATGGCATCTATCTTTATGTTATTAGTATTTGCTTTTAATTCTAATTCGATATCATACAAATTATTTTCATAAATATCAATTAATACCATTTCTTTTGGCTCGTATTTTGCTATTTGTCTACATAGTTCTGAACCAATAGATCCACCTGCTCCTGTAATTAATATAGTATGACCTTTTATTAACGTTTCTATATTATTATTATCTAGTACAATAGGGTCTCTTCCTAAAATATCTTCAATTTCTACATCCCTTAGATTTTGCATAACATTTTTTTCTGTAATAAAATCTTGTATTCCAGGAAGTATTCTTAATTTAACACCTGTCTCTTGACATATATTTAGTATATCTTTTCTAGCTTTATTGTCTATGTTAGATATTGCAAAAAAGATAATATCAATTCTTTTTTCTTTGCATATTCTTACAATATCATTTCTATTTCCTAGTATTTCTACACCATTTATTTTACAATGTGCTTTTTTTATGTTGTCATCAATAATTCCAACAATATTATAACTAGTAATTAAGCTTTCTTTAATATTTTTTATAACTTCTCTACTAGCTTCTCCTCCACCAATAATAAGCAAATTCTTTCTTTCCTGTTCTGGCTTAATGGTAACTTTGTTTGTCAGCATAAATTTAATAACTACTCGATAAAATATTAGCATAATTGCAGAAAAAATTCCTGCTAATAGATTTTCTCTTGGAGTTACTATTTTTAGATTAAATATTATTCCGATCATCGATACTACATTACATGAAACCATACTTACCAAAGCATATCCAAAATATTCTTTTGCACTTTCATAAATAGTAATATTTTTATATACTTCGAATAAGTTCAAAAATATCTCATATATAAAAACGGCAACTATTATTGTATTTACCAAGTTTTCTGTTATCAATTCCTTTATTGCAATATCATTAAAAAGAAATATTTCTGAAATCAAGTATGATATTGCTATTACAAATATATCTATTAAAATCAAAATTATTTTTGTTAATTTTATTTTATCTACTAATATTTTCATTTTTTTAACAACTCTTCCTTTTATTGTTCACTACAAAAATGATAGTACTATCATCTAATAATTATTCTATCCTCTATTTTCATATATTAATAATGTATTTATTAAGTGTTACATTTTTATTACATTCATTTTTTCTTAGGGCTGTAATAGTTACAGGCATTTCGGATGTTTTCAATGTAATTCTCCTTCCTCTTTCTATTACGGTTTCGCCCTTATTATATATCATCTCTATATAATTTTCAACATTTTTCTTGTTTTTATGACTATATTTTTTTATGAACTTTAGGGACACTCTTACAAGTTCACAATTAATACTTTATTTAAAAGTTAACAAAGGAGTGTATGTTTTTTAATTTTACGTTGGAGTGCTTAAGGTGGGGACCAACAAGTTTACACTTATTGGAAGTGAGACATGTGATGTGTGATATGAGAACTCAAAATAAATTATTTCACACTTCTCATCTCTCATTTCTCATTTCTCATTTCTCATAGTACAGTTTGTACGATGTTGGGGGCCGGAAACGTAAAATAAAAAAACATACACTCCTTCCAAAAATGAATTGTAAATTATAGCATCTGAACTTTTAAGAGTGTCCCTAAGGTTCATTTACAATTTTATCAATAGAATCTTCTCGCATCTTCTTAATAATTTTACAGCTCTCATTCAATTTTTTCTGTTCTTCTTCATCTAATTCTAAATCTAATAATTCTCGTACTCCTTTTGCATTAATTACCGCTGGTACCCCAATGTATATATCTTCTTGCCCATAAGCACCATTTTCTAAATAAGTGGATACCGTAAGAATAGAGTTTTCATTGTCTAGTATTGCTCTTACAATTCTATTTAATGCCATACCTATTCCGTAATATGTTGCTTTTTTCTTTTCAATTATTTCATAAGCGGCATCTACTACTCCTCTATGAATTTTTTCTAAATCTGTCATTGGATGCTTATTATCTTTCATAACATCTATAACACTTTTGCAACCAATATATGCATGTTTCCATGGCACGAAAGAAGAATCTCCATGTTCTCCCATAATATAAGCATGAATGTTTTTACTAGATATTTTAAAGTAATCTGCTAATAAATAACGAAGTCTTGCTGTATCTAAAACTGTTCCTGAACCAAATACTTGGTTTTTAGGAAGTCCTGATACTTTTGCTACAACATAAGTCATTAAATCTACAGGATTACTTGCAACCACAATAATTCCGTCAAATCCACTTGCCATTATTTGTTCTGTAATACTTTTCATGATTTTTGTGTTTACTTCTGCAAGCTCTAATCTTGTTTGGCCTGGTTTTTGTGCAGCTCCTGCTGTAATAACAACAATTTGTGCATCTTTGCAATCACTATAATCTCCTGCTTTTATTACCATTTTTTGTGGAGCATATGGAAGTCCATGTGATAAGTCCATTTCCTCTCCAATTGTTTTATCTTTGTCCAAATCCACTAAAACAAGTTCATTAATACCTCCTCTATTTAGCATTGAATATGCCATACTCATTCCAACAAATCCAGTTCCAACTAATACTATTTTTCCTTTTTTCATAGTGTGTATCCTCCTATCTTTTCTCATAATTTTATCTTTATTACTTTATCATATCATACCTATTTTTTCAATTATTTATACGAATTGTGACAGGCTTTTGTCTGAATATTCTTAGCTTAGGGCAAATATTTTCCATAATTTGACAATCAAGTAAATATTATGTTATTACAATTATGCACCGTCTTTCTTAGTCTGAAAGGAGGGTAGCACTTTGAAAGACTTACTAAAGTTACTTAAACTATATGTTCTATATTTGATTATAAAACATATGGATGAGTAAAACAAAAAGACTAGGACTTGCGCTCCTAGTCTTTTTTTCTTTACTATGAAAGACTTACTGTTTTTGACGTCAAATATATTTTAACATCATTTTTATTATATGTCAAATTTTTTTGCTTATTCGTTTCTTTATGTATGCTAATGAGAAATTGGGGACTGTCCCCAATTTCTCATTTATTCTACTTTTATTTCATCATTGTCGGCAACTATTTTTGCTTTTTTATGCGGAGCTATTTTTCCATCCAATATTGCTTCTGCAATTTTATCTTCTACATTGCTTTGTATTGCTCTTTTTAATGGTCTAGCTCCATAATTTGCGTCAATGCCTTTTTTAGCTACCAAGTCTTTTACCGTTTTATCTATTTCCACATCATACTCTTGCTCTTTTAGTCTCTTTTGTACTTGTTTTAACATGATTTCTATTATTTGTCCAATATCTTCATCTGTCAATTTATGGAATACTATAATATCATCAATACGGTTTATAAATTCTGGTCTAAATTGTTTCTTTAATTCTGACATTACATCTTTTTTAATATTCTCATATTCTTTTTCTTGTCCTTCTTTATTATCTGTATCTTGACTAAATCCAAGTACATTTTTATCTGTAATCATTCTAGCGCCTACATTTGATGTCATTATTATAACAGTATTTTTAAAGTTAACTGTTCTACCTTGTGCATCTGTTAATCTACCATCATCTAATATTTGAAGTAACATATTCATTACATCAGGATGTGCTTTTTCTATTTCATCAAATAGTATTACAGAATATGGTTTTCTTCTTATTTTTTCTGTTAATTGACCACCTTCATCATATCCAACATATCCTGGAGGTGAACCAATAAGTTTTGCAACAGAATGTGGTTCCATGTATTCAGACATATCAACCCTTATCATTGCCTCTTCATTTCCGAAAAGTGCTTCTGCTAGAGCTTTTGAAAGTTCTGTTTTACCAACACCTGTTGGTCCTAAGAATAGGAATGAGCCTATTGGTCTATTTGGATCTTTTAATCCAACTCTACCTCTTCTTATTGCTTTACTTACCGCTTCTACTGCTTCATTTTGTCCAATTACTCTTTTATGCAATGTTTCCTCCAAATGTTTTAATTTTTCATTTTCATCTTGAGTAATTTTTTGTACTGGAATACCAGTCCAACTAGCTATTACTTCTGCAATGTCTTCCTCTGTAAGGCTCATGACATTTTTGCTATTTTTGCTTTGCCATTTTTTCTTTTCTTTTTCTAATTTATCTTTTTGCTCATTTTCTTTATCTCTTAAAGTAGCAGCCTTTTCAAAATCTTGCACTCTTATTGCTTCTTCTTTGTCTCTATCAAGAGTTGCAATCTTTTCTTCTATTTCTTTGATACTATCTGGCATTGTATATGTTCTCATTTTTACTCTTGATGCAGCCTCATCCATTAAGTCTATTGCTTTATCTGGTAAAAATCTATCATTAATGTATCTTATAGATAAATCTACTGCTGCTTTTATAGCTTCTTCTGTAATTTTTACATTATGATGAGCTTCATATTTATCTCTTAAACCTTCTAGTATTTTAACTGTTTCTTCTTCAGTTGGCTCACCTACTGTAACAGGGCTAAACCTTCTTTCCAATGCACTATCTTTCTCAATATATTTTCTATATTCATTTAACGTTGTAGCGCCTACTACTTGAACTTCTCCCCTTGCTAAAAGAGGCTTTAAAATGTTAGCTGCATCCACAGCACCTTCTGCAGAACCTGCACCAACTATTGTATGAATTTCATCTATGAAAAGAATTACATCTCCTGCTTTTCTTACTTCTGATAAGCATTTCTTAATTCTCTCTTCGAAATCTCCTCTATACTTAGCACCTGCTACCATACCTGATATATCAAGTGTTACAACTCTTTTATTTTTTAGCATTTCTGGCACATCATCTGCTACTATCTTTTCAGCTAAACCCTCTACAACTGCTGTTTTACCAACACCTGGTTCACCAATTAAACATGGATTATTTTTTGTTCTTCTTGATAAAATTTGTGTTACCCTATCAATTTCATTTTTTCTACCTATTACAGGGTCTAACTTGCCTTCTCTTGCTTGTTTGGTTAAGTCAGAACCAAATTGATTCAATGTTGGAGTAGAATTAAAACTTCCTGAATTCTTATCTGTTGTTCTTGAAGAATTAGAGTCCATACCTTCTTCGTTTATCACTTTAACAATTTCATTATATAGCTTACGCGGATCTATATTTAAATCCATCATAATTCTAACAGCAACACTATCTCCTTCTTGCATTATGCCTATTAATATATGTTCTGTACCAATAAATTCAGAGCCTAATTTACGTGCTTCTATAAAAGCATTTTCAATTACTCTTTTACTTCTTGGAGTGAAACCTAAAGACTGATTTTCAGCTAGTGGTTCACCAGTTCCAATAAGCATTTCAATTTCTTGCAAAATTTCCTCATCGGTTATATTTTGGTTTGCTAAGACTTTGCTTGCTACACCAGTTCCTTCTTTTGCTAAGCCATATAGTATATGCTCCGTACCAATGTAGGTATGGCCAAGTTCTAGTGCTGCTTCATTTGCAATTTCAATTGCCTTTTCAGCTCTATTTGTAAATTTATACATCATAATTTTTCACTCTCCTTTTTTACTCCTTCACAATTTGCTTTATCACTTCTGCTCTTTTTATTTCTCTTTCATATCCATCCAAAGTTTTTCCTATGTATTTTTGTAAATTTCCAGATTTCGTATATAGCTCTAATTTTTTTACTTTATTATCATCTAATTCTTTTATAATGCCTAAATCAGTACCTAATTTTACATCTGATAATAACTTTTTGCATTCTTCAGAAGATAATTTACTAGCATAGCTAAGTACACCAAATGCTCTATACACTCTATCCTCTAGCTCTACTTGATTCTTTCCTAAGAATTTTCTTGCCGTTCTTTCTTGTTCTATTATTTTTTCTGTAATATTTTTTACATTTGCAATTATTTCTTTTTCTGTAATTCCTAATGTTTGATTGTTAGAAATTTGGTACATATCTCCTTGGTTTTGTGTTCCTTCTCCATATAGTCCTCTTATACTCATACCTAAATTATTAACAATTCTTAAAACCTTCGCTAAGTTTCCTGTAAGTGTTAAAGCTGGTAAATGTACAATTACCGACGCTTTCATTCCTGTACCAATATTGATAGGAGATGTTGCTAAATATCCAAACTTTTCACTATAGGAATATTCTAATATTTCTCCTAGTTTTTCATCAATTTCAACTACTAAATTCATTAGATTTTCTAATTCTTGTCCACTGCCAAATACTTGTAGCTTTATATGATCATCTTCATTTAGCATAATACAAATATTTTCTTCCTGATTAAGTAAAATTGCTTTTTTGGCATTATTCTTCATTACAAACTCTGGGCTAATTAAATGTTTCTCTACTAAACTTAATTTTGTTACATCATCTAAATCTTCCATCTCTATATATTTTAGCCCATATCCTAAACTTGGGACAATTTCTTTTACCTTTTCTAATATTTTTTCTTGTTCTTCTTTTGAGCATTTGCTAAGAAATTTAAATCCATTTAAATTTCTTACTAGTCTTACTCTAGAACTTACTACTACATCTGAATCTTTTCCATTTTGTAAATACCAATTTGCCATTTACCTTCCTCCTATTCTTTAAGTTTCAGAATAGCACCTCCATACTCCATTTTTTCATAGATCACCTTGTACTACCCTAATTTATAGCTTTAACTTTTTAATCTATTTCTTCACAGATTATTTATATATTTTTAATCTCGTAAGTGCCTCAGGATTTTAATCTCCCGAAGCATTTACTTTTTTAATGTTTTATTCTTCTTTTCTATTATTCTTTTTATTGCTATCTTTCTTCTCCTGCTTTTCTAAGCTCTTAATCTCGTCACGTATTTTTGCTGCCTCTTCATATTTTTCTTCTTTAATAGCTTTTTGTAAATCTTTTTGTAATTTTTCTAACTTACTTTCTTCTTTCTTAACTGTTTTTTTCATAGGAACATCTTCTCCTGTACTTGGTGTAACTTCACGATAGCCTCTTCCTATATGTCTTGTTGCTCCCTGCAAATTTTTAAGAATTGGAGTGATTCTATCTTCGAATAAATCATAACAACTACTACATCCAAATTCACCACTATTTACAAAATCATCAAATATTGTTCCACAACTTTTACATTGCAAAGTTTGTGTTCCCATAAAACTTGGTACTAAGCTATCATTATAATCATTAAAGAAATCACTTAAGAAACTAGAGAAATTAATTGGCATGCTAAAATTCATATCTTTTAATCCTAATTCTCTAGCACATTTATCGCAAAGATTCATCTCCTTTTTTACGCCATTTATAACTTGCGTATATCGAAAAGTCACTTCGTTTTTTCCACAATTTTGACACATCATAATAATTACCTCCTTTAAATTTATTAATCTATGTGTTAACTTTTTTGTAAGTTTAGTCTATTTAAATAGATTTTGTGTCTTTCATTTTGCTCCATTTAAATATCTCCTATATGTTTTATCTTTCTATTCGTCTTCTACTAAATTGATTAGCATATTCTTAAAAATTTTTGCACGTACTTCATCTTTTATATTTTGCGGGATGGTAAGTACATTGTCACTAGTTGCAACTTTTAATAGCTTTGCTTCTTTTTCAGTTACAACACCATATGATAGAAAATTACTTAAGAATATATCTACCTCTTGTGATGTAATTTTGTCACCTATGCTTGAAATAGTATGCATTAAATAATTGCTTTTGGTAGTATTTATCTTACGTATGCTAATGTGACCACCGCCACCTCTTTTGCTTTCTACATAATATCCTTGTGATGGTTTAAATCTAGTTGAGATAACATAGTTTATCTGTGATGGCACACAATTAAAATATTCTGCTAGGTCATTTCTTTGTATTTCTACATAATCTTCCTCATCAAATAATTCTTTTATAAATTCTTCTATCATATCCGACATTCTCATTTTTATCACTTCCATTCTTTCGTGTTTTATTGTGTTGACTTTGACTTTCTTTGACCTACAATATATATTATACTCCGTTTTTATAAAATGTCAACAGTTTTTTAAAAATTTTCCCATGAATTCGCCCCCCGCAATTTGCGGGGGGCAAGGAATATTGCTTATTAAACGAATCCTACAGGATACCGCATTCTCACTGCGTTGTCTCCTCCTTCTTGCCTAGTTAGGCTCGGTTTTTATGTTCGTTTTTAGGTAAACCCCGTAGTATACCGTGCTCCCATCGGTTAGTTCCTCCTCCGGCTTAGTGCCAGCTGGTATCACATCTCTTTTTTAACATTACTCTTCGTACGTTTTTGCATAAGCATAAGCATAAGCAATTTCCTCCTTCTTATATTTTGCTTGTTATCAAGCACTATAAACATTATACCACAAGCTTCTGGTTATGTCAACTTTTTTTGCTATTTCGTCATATCATCTATTTCCTTTGCTCTTTTTTTCTGTCTTTCTGGTGTAAGCCATGCAAAATATGAAGAAATAAATTCGCCATATTTTGTAGTGTCTTCTACATTCTCATCCTCTTGATTAGTATTTATTTTTTCCATATTATGGCCTACATTGTCTTTTTCTATCTCATTTTGTTTTATTTCATTATACTGTTTTTTGTTTTTATCCATAAAAAATGCACCTCCAATAATAAACTACTTAGCTAGCATTTTAGATTTTGTATTAAAACTATATTTAATATATCTCTTAGAATACATAATATTTTTCTTTTTAGCTTTTCGTTTTTTAATTAGTTTGTGCATTATCTTTTTACATATACTTTTTTATTCTTATTTTTTCCCTGCATTTTTTAGAATGTTTCTTATCTTTCTTTTTAGGTCTGTCCCCCAAACGACAAAAGTTGTGGTTTTTTGTCCTGTCCCTATTATATGAAAAATCGCAAATTTTTCCATATAACAAGGTTAAGTTACCTTGGGCCGTGCGTATTTGCGAAGCAAAACGCTACAAAAGGCAAAGCCACTTTTCTTATAACGCCACTGCTTCTGCTACGCCGTCCTCGTTATTGCTAGCCACTACTTTATCTGCTATCTCTTTTATACATGGTGCACTATTTCCCATAGCTACTCCCATTCCAGCATTTTCTATCATCAACTTGTCATTAACATTATCGCCAATTGCCATTATTTCTTCTCTTCTTATATCCAATTTATCTGCCAACCATTCAATTGCATTCCATTTGTCTACATTCTCACTTGTTATTTCGGTATAATAATATTCAAGCGATACCTCTTCTGTACCAGCTTTTATTATTTTTCTTGTCATGTGTGCTACATCTAATACATCTATATTTTTTATGTTTCTTAATTTCTTGATAATACTACTAAATATGATACTACTCTTATCGCTTATCGTAAATTTTAAAATATTTTCATTTTCTAAATTTTCTACATAGTTATAAATATTTTCCACCAAATTTATTTTTGTTTTTCTATAATCTGCCTTATTTGCATTTTCCTGATGATAAAATAAAACATTATTACTTAACGTTTTTGCTATAACCATACTTTCTGTATATACATTATAATAAATACTATTTTCTTCGCAAATTTTAATAATTTGAAGGGCTTTTTTCTTATCAATAAATTTATCGTATATTATTTCTTCTTTTTGTAAATCATATATTAAGGATCCATTTCCACAAATAATATATTTCGTATTTCCAATTTCATTTGCTAAATTTTTTACAGAATTACTTGATCTACCAGAGGATAATACGATTTCTGCTCCCTTTTTTTGAGCTTCCTGTAATGCTATTTTATTTTTTTCAGAAATTTGTCCGTAAGAATTAAGTAAGGTTCCATCTAAATCAATTGCTATTAATTTGTACATATTTTGTGTTTTTACCTCCATTTAAGTTGATTTTGCTGAAAATAATATATGTTCTCAACTGTGAACAGTGACTATATATTTTAAATTTATAACTTTAGTTATTATCAACCGATTTTTTATACATTATACCATTTAATTTTTGTAATACAATAATTTCTCAAAAATTTCCAGTTTAATTTTATGATATCTGTGCATGATATTTAATGAAAAAGTACTTATACTTTTTCAAGAGTACAAAAATAAATTATCACATTCTAGGAGGTGAATGATAATGGCATATTCAAACAGCAATACAAAAGT
>CALXVO010000002.1 GCA_944392065.1 uncultured Clostridia bacterium
AATTTCACCAATGGCTACTATTTTATTACAAGCTTTTTCATTGTCTAGAAAATCCATTAAAGACTTTAGCTGTTTATCTAATCCCTCTTCACTCTCTGGTATATCATTTGGCGAAATCCCAGAAATAGTATACATCCAATCGTATTTTTTTGCTATTGCTAAGGCACTTTTAGAGGAATCTAGGCTGTAGCCTGCATTAACTAATTTAGTAACGCCAGAAGCGTAAATAGCTTTAATTACTTCCTCTCTATCTTCATTAAACTTTTCATCATTATAATGTGCATGTGAATCAAAAAGTTCCATTTCTATTACACTCCTCTTATTAACCATCTCAAAATTTAAAATTATTGTTAAATAATATAATTCTAAAGTAATATGCATATTTTTTTCGTTCTGTGCAATAGTCAGTCAATCTTTGTAAAAGTGAATGGTCACTAGATAATGGTTTATATAAAATATTAGGTCCGCGCAGTGAGGTCTTAATTAAAAAATTGAACGAAGCAGGAAGCTTAAGTCGGGACGAAGCGAAATTGTTTAATTAAGACCTCGCGTTGCAGGACATGCTTTTTTGAAAACCATTATCTAGTAACCTTATATACAAATCAGATTGGTCAAACTCTCCATTTATAATGACAAATGTGAATTATCTTCCCATACAGCCACCGCACTTGCTACTGCATATTCTTTTATATGAGAAATGCTAATATCTACATTTTTTAATTTAATATTATTTGCAGTTTTAGCCATATTTTTTGTTAGTTTATCCACATTTATCTCAGGTTTTCCACTTTCTATATTAACTACCTCTATATCTTTCCATAGAGCATCCTCTCGCCCATCAATATATTTAGAAATAGACTTAAATACTGCTTCTTTTGCAGCAAATCTTGCTGCAAAATGTTGATATTTCATAATTTCTGATTTATTGCAATATTCTATTTCTTTTTCTGTATATATTTTATTTAAGAAGCTATCTTCCATTTCTAATATAGCTTCTTTAATTCTTTCTACTTCTATAATGTCTATTCCTGTTGTCACTTTCATGGTCCATCTCATTCCTTTTTTATATAATTAAACTTAATTAGAAAAGATTTTATATTTTAACTTTTGTTGTTACAAATCACAGCTTAGTTTTTAGAGAAGAAGTATATCACTATGATTGTGAATTGTGACCCCTTATTTCATACTTGCATAAATGATAGTAATTATATTAATAATCAATATCACTGCCACAATAACCCTCGTAATTTTATTATTTTTGTTCATTTCTTCTACATTATATTTCTTATATGTTACATCATACTCATTTTTTAATTTTGCAAATGTTTCTTCAATTTCTAGATTTTCCATCCAACTTTGTTCCAATCTTCTGCCAAACTCTTCATTTGTAATATCTTGTATCCATAATTTTTTTGTAAATTCAATAAAATTCTTTTCTGCTACTTTAAACTTATGACTGAATTCATAACTAAGTTTATTTAGCATCATTTTTTTATATAACACCAATAGATAAGTATATAAATATTCACTTTCATATTTTTGTGGAACTATTGTAAAATTAGTAGTATTCACATTTGAAGTAAATAACACAGTACTTGCTACTGTAAATCCATATCGTATATATTGATTTTTATAAATCGATTTTTTCTCTAAAATTTTATTATTTCCTACTACAGAATACTCATCATCAATTATTTGAGAATTCGCTGGTTGTACCGAACGATATTTTTCGAATAGATTATCCAGTTCGCCATTTTCTGTGTTTTCATTCCAATCTTTTTGATCCATACATGTATAGGAATAAACAAAGAATTTCTCGTTTCCAACATTGGCCTTTCCAGAAATACTGTAACCGCCTGTTAATTCATTGATTAATAGAGAGATATCTTTTACATTCTTAAAAGAATTAGATTGTATTTTTATATTCTCATATTCTTTTAAATTATATGCTTCTGAATTTATTTCTCTAAATTTATAATTAAAATTCAATAAATCGGAAAAGCTATTACTATTTTCTAAATTAGTCTTAAACACTAAAAAGCAAATTCCAGATTTATAGCATACTATTTTTATTTCTGATATTTCGAAAAATATCCCATTATTGGTTTCAACTTTTCCTTGTAGATTTTCTGCTAATTCGTAATTAAATATATTACACTCATGTTTTGCAATTAAAGTAGATTGTAGTGCCGTATCTAATCTTTTAAAATCTTTAATTCCTTCTTTGCCAAGTCCAAACGACCAAAACATAAACTCTCTAATGCTTGGTAAAAAATAACTATATAAATGTATATCTTTTTGCTTATCAAAAAATCTTATTTTACACTTTCGATTTTTTAATAAATCTTGCAAATACCTTTTATATTTTCCTTCTTCAATCATGTATGGATAAATAAAATAAGTATATTGATATTTCGTCATAAGTTCCAAAATAAATTCCTCCTATGTTCGTTTAATTAATTACTATTTACGGTTGCTTTTTGTCGGAGCAATGCATATTTTGATTTTATAAAATAAAAATATGCAATGTTCCGACATTTTATAACCAACTGTGAATTGTAACTTTAATTATTCTCTTCCATAATAATGCATCTATTACTTATGAATAGCCATACTTTCTATTCATCTGTAAAGTAATACAAGTTCAAGTCTTCTCCCAAATGCCATTTTCCAATAAATTCCACTAAGATATTATCATCTAAATTATAGGATGGTGCAACTGTTACTTCTCCTTTGGAATTTATAGTTCCCCATAATCCATCTTTTTTTACGCTTGCGTATCCATAATCATTTTGCTCTCTGGCATCATCATAAATGTAATTAACAACAACATTACCATTTCTATCTATATAGCCATACTTGCCTTCCTCATTCTGACTTAGGAAAAGTGTATTACTACTTAATATATCTTTTGCTTCTCTTTCTTCAAATCTAAAATTATAATATTTGTATTCATCATTTTCTCTAACTTTAATGTATCCATTGGTCGTATTTAGCTCTGAAATAATTACATTAGATAATCTTACATTCATATCTGCATCAATTAAATTAGAAGTATAGTCTTCATTGGTTGCTTCATAGAAATTTGCTATTTTCCTATATACGATATTTGAGTAATTTAATGCAGTTAGTTTATTTCCATTGGAATCCATTATCCCATATTTTGCATCTTGACTTACAATATAATTGCTTCCTGTGGCATATGTAATACTATCATATTCGCTATTAATAATACTTTGTCCATTTGCAATCGAAACTACTCCATATTTATTATTTTCTTCTACTACTGCATTTTCGCCATTAATTGATACAATGTCATCATATTCACCTGCTAAGTATTCATTTCCATCTGTATCTACTATTTTCCAGTCATCACCTTCTCTTACGATATAATATTTTCCATTATCATATACTTGTTTTATAGAGTCATATTTATTTTCCAAAGCCACGCTTTTTGTATAATTAATAACACCATATTTATTATTTTCATCAATTACAATATAACCATTTTCATATTGATCCGATATTGGTCTTATCTCTTCATATTCATTATCGATAATAACAGAACCAACATTATCTATAATTCCATATTTATCATCTTTTTCTATAAGTAAACTATTTGTTACCCCTTTAAGTGCTGTTATAGAATCATATTCGCAATTTACTAATTGGCTTCCATTTGTATCTATTATCCCATACTTTCCATCTTGAGAAACTTTAAGTATTCCTGATTCATACCATAAATTATTGCTATTATCATAGTTTTCTATTGCTTCTACTGTATCATAATTGGTAAATAATTCTTCTCCTTTTTCATTAAGTACTCTTGTATCATAGGTACCATTGTCATAATCTACATTTATCGTACAGATAAAAATTGCTTTTGAATTATCAGGAATAACAATATATTCATCATATTCTGGAGAAATAATAATATTTCCACTAGAATCAATTACTCCCCATTTTCCTTCTGTATATACTGGAAAATATCTTAGTACTACTGCCTTTTCTTGTGTTGTGTTTTCCGTATCAAATAATTTGTTTATTCCTATTATAAACATGGCAATTACTGCAATTGCTATTATAACCGCAAATACCTTTTTAATGTTCAGTTTCTGTTCTCCATCGTATCTTTTCCCTCTACTCATAGTTACAACATTCCTTTCTTAAGGCACAAAGACTTACCAAAAGTTACATTTTTTTTACACATATACTATATCATATTTTAGGGTAAAATTACAACAAAATCATGCATTTTTCACAAATTTTCTAAAACAGGGACAGGCGTATTTGTCCACTTTTTTCTAAAATAGGGACACACGTTAATAACTTGTATATCATAAAATTACTAACGTGTGTCCCTATTTTACACTTTTTTCCACAAATACGCCTGTCCCCATTTTGGAAAATTATTTTTTATTAATTCTAGCTACCATTACCGTCATATCATCTTTTTGGTTTCCATAATCATTATCAATTGCTTCGTTTATAATAATGTCTGCTATTTTTTGTGCGTCATTTGTTTCGATATCCTCTAATAAATATTTAAGCCATAATTGTTTATTTAAATATTCTTTATTAGAATCTATTACTCCATCGGTGCACATTACCAAAATGTCTCCATCTTGTAAATCGTAATCATATACTACTAAATCAACATCACTTAATATTCCGGTTGGAAGTGACATTGCTTTTAAAAGTTGAACATTTCTACCTCTTTTTACATAAGTTGGACATGCACTATTTTTAATAAATTCCATATTTCCATTGAATAAATCTAGGATTTCAATGTCTAGTGTTGCATACATGTCTTCTTCTGTATTTGCTGAAAGGGTAGAATTAATTAGCTTTAACGATACATCCTTTTCAAATCCTGCGGTTAATAATCTTTCTAACATTTTTACTGCTATTTTACTGCTTTTCATTGCTTCTGGTCCTGAACCCATACCATCACTTAAAGCTAGCAAATATTTTCCATCATCTAGTTTTATTTGTAAACTACTATCTCCCGATACTGCTGATCCAGATTTTGTTGATTTTGCAGTTCCAATTTGTACTTTATAATTATCATCAGAAAGATAGGTAAATTTGCAAATTTCTTTATTTAATCGTAAGCCACATTCTTGTTTTTGCATAATCATTTTTTGCTCTAATACTTTGGATAGTATTTTACATATCTTTTTAATATCGCATTCAGTTCCATCTGGGTTTTCGCAAGTGTCGGTATATACTTCTACCATATACCTTCCAGAGCTTTGTTGCTTAATTTCAATACTTTTTATTTCAATTTCTTTTTGCTCTAATAGTTTTAGTATTTCTTGTTTTTTATCAAGGAATTTATCTTCTTTTTTGTCTATATCTTCTGCCATTTTAGAAATTGCTTCTGAGACTCCTTTTAGTTGTGAAGATACTGTTTTTTTACTTTCGTCTAATTTTTTCTTCCAGATAAAGTTTATTTTACTAATTCGATACGAATAGTTGATAGCTTTTACCATTTTATAAATATCTTCTTTTGCCTGTCCTTTTGTGTTTTCAAAGCCCACAATGTAGTTATTATTTTTCTCTAATATTTTAATTAATTCCTTTTCTGTAATAATATCGTTTTCTAATAAATGGTTAAAAATGTCTGTAATTAGTTGTTCCGTAGGATAATACATTTCTTCATATAACATATTATCTTCTAATTCTTCTATATTCTTTTTTAACTCTTCTAAAAAGATATCGATATTAGCCTTTTCTTGTTCTTTTAATTCTTTTTCAGAAAGGATGGTAGCTGCCGCTTCTCCATAGCTTTCTGCCATATCGTAAATTGTCTCAGACATGCTATTTAATTTATAAATTGTATCTTTATTCTCTTCTAAATCTCTTTCTGCAACTTCTGGTAATAATTTTGTACTTCCTACTAAATCTTCAATATTTATTTCAATATTCTTAGGAATTGCTAAAAGTCCAAGAGAGGCAATTAATATTTCTTGAAATAGAATAAGTGGTACTGTATTTCCATTAGCAGCATAAGCAAGAACAACATTTCCCAATGCAAACCCTACAATGACACCTATTCTTCCAAATCGATTTAAAAGACCTGCAATTAATCCAGATATTGCATATGCTGCAATCATAATAGGCTCTGTACCTGTAATAACGCCAAGTACCACTCCTATTGTAATACCACCAGTTGCTCCTACTAAAACACCATTTTTCCAACCTAATACTAATACAATTAATATACTTAAAATATTTTTGATAGAAAATCCAAAAATATTTAAATCTTCAAATACCGTTACTGCTATGGCCAAAAGTAGACTTGTCCCCATTACTTCCTCAATAGTAAACGCTCTTCTTGTTCCAAAGTCAATAATCATAGTAATGGAATTAACAAATATTTTATAAAATATGTAAGTAGTAATTCCAAGCATAATACTTGTTAATAAATCGAAAACATAAAACTCTCTAAAAAACATTGGTACAATTTATACTAAAATATCTGCAGTATCTAGATGTCAACCTATTTTTCTTTTTTAGTTTACATTATCCTGTATTTTAGGTCTTATTAATAAAATCGATACAAAAAACACTAACGATGTTATAAAATATACCAATAAATTATTAAATCCAAACTTAAGAAAAGTACCAATTAAAGATAACACATACATAATTCCAATTGGTCTATTATTTCCAAGTGCTCCTGCTATGATAGCTAGTCCAAAAGGGACCAAAGAAAAAATAAGTGTATTATCGTCAAATCCCACCATAGATATCATAAAGGTAATAATATATAACATGATATTTTGTTTTGCAAATAATCTTTTTAACACATCTTTTGTACTAACCCTTTTATTTTCTTCTTTATATTCATTTTTATTGTCTCTAAGATCTCCAGTTATATTTTGAAACATACTAACCACCTCTAACTTTTTATTTATGCATTAATGTTATCTAAATTGCTTTTCTTTCGTGTAAACAGCTTCTTAATGCTGGTATCCATTATAGTTCTTTTCCATAAATTTTTTTGTCACATTTAATCCATAATATAAAAAAGTTTTTTACAAAATGTGATGTGTTATTGCTTTTTCTTTTAATTTATAACAATATATGCTTATCATTTTATCGCAAAATAGGGTTTTTTTCAATACATTGTGGAAAAATAAACAAAAAAGCGCTAGTTTAAAATCACTATTGAAAGTTATTTTTAGTCGAGACAGTGTATATTTTTTAATTTTATGTTGGAGTGCTTAAGGTGGGGACCGACAAGCTTACAAAGTGTTTAACGAACTTTAGTGAGTTAATACACTTTGTGCGCAGCCAAAGGTCCAAAACATAAAATTAAAAAATATACACTGCCTCGACATTTAATCTATGAATTGTGATTAGCTTCAAAATAGCAACCCAAGTTTTGAAAACTTGGGTTGTCATTTTAGAAGAAATATCTTGTTTATTTATTTTTGCCCTTTAATACTTTTCTTCTTATTAGTACAATTCCTATTACTAGGATTGCTCCAACTACAACTGCTATTACACAGTAGGTTATTATTTCGCCAATACCAAATGGTGGGAGTATAACTATTCTTTCTGCTGCACTACTATCTACTTCTGATGCATCTGATAATGTTGGATCTTGGTTACCTACTAACGAGTAGGCCATTCTTCTACCAACCGAGTTGCTTGTTTTTACAATTTCAGCCATATTAGTATATGTTAAATCATCATCTGTATTTTCTGGTGTAATTAATTGTGATAATATTAATGTTTTGCTAATTTCTTGTCCTGGTGCCAATGCTTCTCCTGCTTCGTCTCCGTTTCCGAAATCTTCAGTTTGAATAATAGTATTAAAGTTTGTTAATTGTTCTGTTAAACTACTATTAACTAAACCGCTATTAATTAAATTATCATCTGTAATTACTGCCCAACCATCTTCACTGTTTGTAGTATTGTTACTGTCAAATTGTAAATTATTTGCAACATAGTCTACTACTTGGTTTGCTGTTGTTGTTACTATACTTGCACCAGTTGTGTCTCCTTTATAGTAGAAATTCTTGCTGTCTCCATCTACGTAATCTACTTCACCAACATTTGTAATCTTTATAGCATAGGTTACTTGTATTGTGGCTCCGTGCATTAACTCTTCATCCATGGTTAATTGTATTAAACCTTTATCTGTTCTTCGAACTATTTGGTCTATTTCGTCTCTGTATGAATATCTATGTCTATTATCACGGTTGTTTTCTCCTGTTTTGTAATAATATTCTTCATACATTCCTATTTCTCCATTTTCAAAGTCAATTCCACGATCATTGCTATTAAGTTTCTCTTCATCTATACTATATTCTTCATGATCTTGCCAAATAGCATTATTTGCAGCTTCATTTATATCAAATAGTATACTATTATTTGCAAGAGTTACTTTAACATTAGCTACTGATTTATCTATCTCAAGCTGTGCTTTAGGTCTTTCAGTAAGTCCTAAATCTATGTTGTTAAATGTATAATTACTATTATATTGATTATCTCCTATATAGTCTCCACTTGAATTTGTTGAGTTGTTTTGTGTACTATTTAGTCCATCTGTTTGTTGCCTATCATACTCAATTTCTGCAACTATAACACCAGTTTCTGCTGTCATCCTTGTATTTTCTATTAATTCACTATATAGACTTGAGTTTCCACTATATGGTGATGCTAAAACTTCTGCTATGTGGTTAGTTATATTATCATCGCTATAATTTATAACTTCTTGTCTTCTGCTCCAAATGTCTTTTGCATCTGAATAATTTGTAGAATTACTATCTGCTGCATATATGTCATATCCATATGTTCCTGTTTCGTTTTGTGTTGCTGTATCTATGTATCCTGAGTATGTTCCTGATATATCTGTTGTTGAATTTTGTTGTATGCCATCTTGATATGTAGTTGATTTAAAATCCTGTCCATTATATGAAACTACATTTGCTCCTCCATTTACTCCAGCAAGTGCTGTTGCCTCTGTATCTCCATATTGGAATCTTATGATGTAGTTACCTGGTATAAAGCTTGCAAAGTTATAATTTCCGTTTTCGCCTGTTGTTGTTCTATACCATACACGTTCTGTACCATCTATACATTTCTCAATTAATTCTACAGTTACTCCTTCTACTCCTATTTCATCATCTTGTCTAATTCCATCACCTATTATAGCGTCTGATGAATTAGCTGTATTTCCAACTGTTTCAGTTCTTTCATCTTCCCATACAACACCATTTGCTTCTCTTACTGCTCCTTCGTCTACTATTACTCTTAAGCTTGGTGCTTTATCAGTATCATCTTCGAAGTTTCTCTCATATCTGTTTCCTTGTAGGTCTTGTGCTTCTAAGTTACCTGGATTAGAATCTCTGTCTAACAATCCTGCTATATTAGAAGAATTTTTTGTTACTCCATTAGGAAGAGTTGTTCCATCTCTATAATATGTAGCATATCCATTTATCTCTGCTAAATTTTCTTTTGGAGTATCTGATGTTGCATACTCTCCTCCATCTAGAATAACTCTATTGTTTTCTTTATTTACTTGGAATGTTAAATATATGTATGCACTTTCACCAGTTGCTAGTTTTTTGTTCTCTAATCCCCTGATATATACTGCATTATAAAGATTTCCTGCAATATCGCTTTCTGTTGAAGTACCATATCTGCTACGATCACTACTATTTATATTTTTTGCATTTGCTATTAATCCTATGTTTTCATTAACCATTGCATTATAGTATTCATCATCGCTAACATTATTGTTATCATATGTTACCCAAGATAAATCTTCCCTATAAGTATAATCTTTATCATAATAGTCTACTACTTCATTTATTTGCCCCATTATACTCATTGATTGATTTCTTACTGTTATCTTATAAGTAATATATATCTCTAATGGATTGCCTGGATGATTTTCAGCTATACCTCCTGCAGTGTTGAATAAATAATCTGTCTCATATATTTCTCTATTATAATTCATACCATAATAGCTATCGTAATCAGACATTCTTACATTTATATCCCAGTATGTATTGTTATCTTCTCCATTTGAATTATTGGTTCCGTCGTTTGAATTTGCGTTTCTCTTATCATATTTATATACTACAGTTTTGTCATTAATCTTTAATGTTGCTTTATATACATCTTTTCTAAGAGATGCATCAAATTCTTGTCTTCTCCATAAACCTAGGTTTACAAAGAATTGTCCCGGATATATTGGTTCATATCTAACTCCATTTAATACGATTGCTGATGTATCATAATTTCTATTTTGCGCTTCTTCTGCTGTCGCATAGTCTCCACTTCCATTAACTACAAATTGATCATATACTGGATACAAGTCTATTTGTTGATTAAATGGTGAACCTGTATATGCTTGTATATAGCAATCTTCGATAAATTGGAGTTTTCTCCACAATTCCTCATCATTTCCAGCAATATTTTGATAAATACCTCTCATTGCTTCTTCGTCTGGGAATTCATGATTATTTACAATATATTCTCTTATTCTAGTAGAAATCACACCTTCACTATACTCACCTGCCTCTAATCCTCTTGAATTATATGCAAATCCATCTACTAGTTGCACTCCCGTTTGAGAGTATGTTCCATCTTCTCCTAAGGTATATCCCATTAAATCTAGTTGAGTATATACTGCATTATAGTTTCCTACTATTCCTAATGAGTTGCTTGATGGATAGTTTTCTGGGTATGATCCTATTTCTTGGAATCTTTCATCAAATTGTTGTCTAGAAATATCTATTCCGTTAAAAGTAGAATTTCCTGATTCTGTACCTTTTGAATTTACTGTCCATTCAGTTGTATTATATAATCCTGCATTAACTATTTCATTTACTGAGTTATATTGTCCATTTGCTGTATTTAAATACTCTGTTGGTAAATATCTTTGTCCATTATATTCAAATACTACATAGTACTTTTTCATTGGATTTAATCCTCTAAACAGATAGTTACCATTATCATTAGTAAATGTAGGGTTTATTCTATGCATTAGTTCTTCTTCAGAAATACCCGCTTCATTTGGATTAGATAATAATTTGGCAATTTCTCCATCTTCTGTATATAGTGTAACTTTTACATTCTTTAATGGTGTGTCAGCATTATCTCCTGTAGTGTTACTTACACCATCTGCTTCTGATTCTTTGCCTGCTAAAGTATCTTCCCAAACATGACCACCTAAATCCATTGATAATTCTATTTCTGGTATTCCTGGTTCATCACCATCAAGTCCAATTATAATTTCTTGCTCATATATACTTCTAATTGCATCTGCTGTCATTAAGTATTGTTGTTTTTTAGTGCTGTCATCTAAGTAGCATGTTGTTATACATCCAGAATCTTCAACTCCATCATGGTAATGTATATTATAACTATGATCATGTGTATATCTAACAAAATATACAGCACCTCTCATCTTAGTATACTCACCATTTGCAAGCATGTATTTGAATTTAATTTTTACTGATATATATACTACTCTGTTTGCGTCATCATCACTTAATCCTGTATTAGGATCTTCAAATACTATTTGAAAATCTTGTCCTGAACTTGGATATACTTGAGCTGTTTCATCTACTTTTAAATCTTCGCTTGGTTCAAAATATTCAGGTGTTACTGCATTTCCATAGATTCCTGTTGTAGTATCTTTTAATATTATTTTTTCAACTTCTATGTCATCTCTTACTTGAACTTTTTCGCTATTATAGCCTATTATGGTCATTTCAGATATTCCTGCAAAAGCAATATCTCCATAAACTCCATTTGTGTATTCTACATTAAAAGGTCCTACAGTATATTCTCCTGTGTTTTGATTTACTTTTGTATAAACACTATCTAGTTCAGTTGTGTCTATTGGCTGAAGTCCTTTATCTCTTACTAAATTGTCATACTCTGCATAATCTTTTGCTTCTTTAACATATTCATTTTTGTAATAGAAATCATTATCATATGATGAGTCATATTTCATGTCCTCTAGATGTTCATAGTCTCCATCTCCTATAATAAGATTCTCATCTCCTCGATTGCCATTACTTAGTTCTACATCTCTTAAATCCCAAATGGCCAATTGCTTAGCAATACTCCATTTTCTTATTGGATCAACAAATATTTCTTCTCCAGTATCAGGGTCAACAATAGTTGGTTTGCCACCTGATAATATGTAGGATACTGCTACTGGCAACTTGTCGCTTCCTACTGCTGTAAATATTGCTCTAGTATGTTTTCCTATGTCTGGAGTAGCAGCATGTCCATTCGATGTTAAACAATCTGAACGATATGTTCTGTTTTCCAAACTTTTTGCATATTCATAGGAAATTACATCTTCGTCATCATAAGCATAATATCTAATATCAGCAGCTGGCTCTAGACAGTAGATTTGGTAGTCTCCATATGTAGGCAAACGTGGATACCTAGAGGTATGATGTAAACCTTCAAACTGATCAAGATCTATATAATAGTCATAAGTTTCAGGATCCAACTCACCTTCTGCAAGAGTTCCTGGATCTGCTGTATCAGTTTCTCCATCTACAGCATTTACAGTATTTTTAATAGTGTAAAATGTTAGTATTGTAAGTGTAAGTATTAATGTTAATGACAATCCTATTTTTATAAACTTGCTCTTCATATTATCCTCCTTTCATTTAAACTTTTTTATTTAGAACATATTTTTTTATGCCAAATATTCCAAATCCTACGATTACTATAATTCCTAATGCAATCAATACATATACTATAATCTGACTACCTGTTACTAAAGATACAACTACATCAGCCTTAGACATATCATCTTCTGTTTTTACTTCATTGCCTGTGGTTGAATCTACATCTTGTAGTCCTTGTTCATTATAGCTTTCATAAATTTCTGCACTATTATTTATTGTACTAAATATTAAATCTTCTGTTATTCTTATACTAACCACTAAAGTAACTTCTTTAGTTTCTCCCGGATTTATTTTTTCATTTGCTAAGCTTGAATTGTATATGTTTCCATTATCTGATAAATACCAGTCTGTATTTAGTTCCGTATTAAAGTTAACCTCTTTTGGTAAGTAATCTACTATTTTGTTTACGTAACCTGGTACAGAACCTTCATTTGTTACTACAATTCTGTATTCTATAACTGCACTACTCTGTCCTACATTTCTATCTAATACTTCTATTCTTGATACTTGGCTGTCTCTATATTCATCTACTCTTGTACCTATAGTTGGAGTTGTTAATGTTATTTTATTAATATATTTGTCTAATCTTAAGTCAAATTTATTAGTTGCATATAATCCTATATCAATATCTCTTACATTTTCGCCATTTACTGTAATAATATCTGTAATACCAGCTATTCTTCTTTCTCCATTAAGTGTTAGATTAATGTCTATTACATCTGAATTAAAGCTTCCATCCACTCCTGATTTCTGATATTCTGTCAAACTATAATTTGATGAATCATATACAAATACTACTAAATATTCGCCATTTGGTAAATTGTTAAATTGATAAGTTCCATTGTCTGATGTTGTAGTTATTTTTTCCTCGTTTGAGTCTGGATCTTTAACAATACTATTTCCATCTTTGCTTAATAATATTACTTGTATATTAGATAGCCTTTGTTCATTTGAATCTCTTTTTCCATCCATATTATCGTCCAACCATGCTGTTCCAGTAATTTTGTATCTATTATTAGATGGATTAGATGGATCTGATGGATCTCCTCCTTGATTATGTATCTCATCATTATATTCTATAATATTGGTTACTGTATTTGTTTCAATCGATTCCATACCTTTAGCTGTTATTGTCATTTTGTTTTGTATTTCTTTTTCATTTGCATCTGGTAATAGTTTTGCTTTTCCCATTATATTTATTTCTACGCTATCACCACTGGCTAATTGGCTAATAGATATTTCTACTATTCCGTTAGTAAGGCTAGTTACTGTGCTTTCTTGTCCATTAATTATATATGTTGCTTTATCAAAATTTAGTTCCTCTGGTAATTCATTTCTTACCTTTATATTACGTGCAACAGATGTTCCTGTATTTGTAAGTTTCATACTATATGTAACTATATTACCCTCTTTTACATATCTAGGCGATGAAGTCAATTCAGATACTTCTAATTTTACCTCTTCGGCTATATATTCTGTTATGTTAGAATAATGCTCTTCTGTGTTGTCGGCTTTTGCACTAGCCATAATAGAAATATCGCCTTCGTATTCTTCAACCTCTACTTGTAATATAATTAATTTATGAATACTTAGTGTTCCTATATCTACAGTTACTGTATTTGAATTTTCATCATAGCTAATTCCTTCTGTACTTTCTTCATTTGACGACCAATTGTCTTTTATTACTGCACTTTTATATTTTATACCTTCTGGTAATGGAATTGTTACTATTGTATTTGTTAAATCTCCCATTGAAGAAATATTGTATAAGCTAATTAAATACTCTATAGTCTGTCCTTTAATAAGAACTTGTGACTCACTTGTGTCACTCGCCATAGCTATATAAATTTTTCCTTCTTCTACGTTGAATACACAATCATTTGAAGATATTCTTCCTTCTATTTCGTCTCCAGTAATATATGCTGTATTTGTAATTTCTTTTGGAAATCCATTTGATGAATTAGTGCTAGTTTCATCATCCAAATAGTCATCAACTTTAATATAATATGAAACTTGTGCACTTTCCCCTACTTTTATAGTTCCTGCATCTATAACTTTTGTGTTTTCCTCTTCTTCATAGAATCCATTTCCTGGTGAATATTCCATAAAAGTTGTATTTTCTGGTAATGGTACATTAACTTTCACATTTTCTGCATCTACATCTCCTACATTTTTAACTGTTACTTTCATTTTTACTATTTGCCCTTCTCTAATAACTTCTGCTGTTGATGAAAGTTCAGCTTCTAATTCAGGGCCTTCTCCAGTTGTTAAACGTATAATAGAAGATATTTTGTTCTCAGATATTGTTCCAATATCTGAATTATTATCATAATATACTTTATACATGCTATACGAACTATTATTAGCAGTTAGGTTTTCTGGTATTTCGACTTCATACATAAAATCAAATTTGCTTCCTGAACTCATTTTATACTCAGTATTAAATACTATCATAAATGATTTTGATGATGTTGTTGCAGTTTCATTCCATCCATTGCTAGAATCTTCTAAATCTTTGGTTGCATTAGCATTGTCTGAATAATACACTTTATAATTAGAAGCATCTATTCCAGATATTCCTATTCCGGCTGATAAAGGAATTGTGAATGTTGAACCCAATTCTGTATCTGTATCAATCTTTTTGTTTCCTTGTGCTGGAATTCTTCCTAACACTATGATATTGCTTATATCATTTGAATAATTATTTATTACTGTGCCTTTTATTGTAGAAACTCTTTTTTCTGAATATGTATCAAGCTCTGCTATTTGTTCTTCATCAGATATTGAAAATAATTCTGATGCTCCTTCTTTATAATTACTAATTCCATTTGCTGCTACAACCCCCGCTGGTGCAACATAATCGATTTCTGTTTCTAGAGCTCCTTCAGCATTATTTGATTCTTCATTGTTATTTATGAATTCCATTGTTATTTTGTCAGTTCCAGTTGGAGTTAGTGTATTAGTTGTTATATCAGTGTTTAAAACAACTATTGCTCCTTTATACTCTGCATCTATTGCATATTCAGTTTGAACACCTTCTAATGTTACATTTATAACTTTATGTCCATTCTCATCAACAACTTCAGAGCTTTTAATTTTTAAACCTTTATCAAGTAATATATTTGTGCTCTTTAAATCAATCTCCTCTATATAAGAAGGAAATGTTATTTTTATTGTTGGATTTTCAAATAAAGCATTATAAACACTAGAAGTATTAAGAACCACTCTTATTTCTACATTCTCGTTTTTTACAACTGTTGTTAAGTCTGATTTGCTTATTTCTAATTCGACTTTTGTTTCTGGTTCTTTTAATAATATTTCTCTCCAAGCTGTATAAGTTGTAGTATTAGTTTTTCCTTCTAAATCCACTCTCATTTTTGTAAATGATTTCATCTGTTGTTTTGAATATGCTATATCACCTTTTATAGCTTTTACTATATTTACTTCTAATTGTCCTTCTGTTATAGGTGCAGATGTTGTTATAGTTACTTTATTATTATTGTGAGAACTTATATCTAATAAATAAATTCCATTTTCTAAAGTAGACTCTTTATTTATCTTTCCAAGTTCTTGTCCTTCTTCGTCTTTTACTACAATTTCTCCATCTTCTCCTAACATCTTATTAAATACCGCTTGACTAATCTCTATTCTCTTATTATATGCATAGTTATTACCACTCACTGTTGTAGATTCTTCAGAATCATCTGCCCTTAAAAATTTATCATGTCCTTGTATAAATTCTATAGAAGTTGTTAATTCTGCACTATTTACTGTTGCCACATATTTTGTATAATATTCGGTTTCGACTTTTGAATCTGTATCATAATTTGCATATATATATCCTTTGCTAATATCGCTTGATGAAAATATAGCAAAATCTGTAATAGTTCCTTCCGCTTCTGTATATTCTATTGAAGCCTCTGCTGAATTATTTACTGTAAATTCTTCGCTATTATACACAACGATGTTTGATTCTGCAGTTGCAACAGTATCTATTCCATCTACATTTTCAGACTCATCTGTATCTTGTCCTTCAAAAATATATGTAACTAGATATTCATCTTTAACATCTTTTTTCCATGAAATACTATCTAATAAATTTGATGTGTTTATAGTAACTTTTCCGCTTTCAGCATCATACATATAATTGTTAGATGTAAATTCTAGTCCATCTGTTTTTCCATTTGTTGCTTCTGTATTTGTTGCTATTACTTTTACATCTGTTGGCTTCATTCCATTTATAGTTGGAACCGTAACTTCTATATTTGTAGATTTAATTGGTAATGTACTATCTTTTATATTTGAATTTATTTTTGTTTGTGCTATTATTCCGTAACTTCCATTTGTAGAATATGGTGTATATTTTGTACTTTCGATAGTTAATTCAGCTTCTGCTGTTCCATTCCATGAAAGCTTATTACTTACACTCTTTTCAATAGAATTTTCTTCTCCTTCTCCATCAATATATGTACCAGTAAATTTAGTTAAAGTTTCTTTGTTAAAGTAATCTAGCGACACATTATCATTTTCTAATATTTCTATTGGAAGTTCTATAGTAATATTTGAACCATTATTTAATTGATTTAATACTATTTTATTATTTGCTGTGTCGATACTTTGTATATTGCTATCTGTTATTCCTTCTTTTAATTTAAAATTAGTATTTTGAAACTCTATTGTTCCATTTTCCAAATATCCCGCATTATTTACTTTTACATTTATATATAGTTTTGCATCTTCGCTACCTATATCAAAGACTTGATTATGTACTCCGCCATAAAAATATGAATTAAACTCTACATTTCTATGATTTGTACTGGTTGTTTGTTCGTTTAATTCTTCATCACTTAATGCATGTACTATAGTATATTCTCCGAGTATAGCTAAGTTTGCACCTATTAAAATGATTACTAAAAATAATGCAATTAGTTTTTTCAATGATTTGTTCATAATAACCTCCAATTTTTTTAATAACATACAAATATATTATACAATATTTTTATTGTTTTTTCAATACATTTCGACATTTCAAGAAACTTTTTATGTATATTTCTCTCTATATATGCGAATATGCATAAAAACACTTTTAATACAATATATTAATTATATTTTAGCACCTTTTCGGCAAATTTCAACATTAATATCATAGTAATTTTTACCATATCTTGTTTTCCGTTTACGGAAATTCATTTTTTAAGCAAATATTAAATTTATATTACATTTTTATTACAATTTTACAAATAGTAACTTATTTTATTTTTTTGAATATTATATTATAGTTTTATTAACATATATTATATTGGGGTGAGTTTATGAATAATCAAAATAAAGGTATGGATATGGCACAATTAATGTCATTACTTTCTAAGATGGATAAAAAAGATTTAGAGCAGGGATTAAACAAATTAAGTGGTATGCTTAAATCTAAGGATTCTAATGAGATTATTAATGAAATTAAGAAAGGAAAACAATAGAAAAATAAACATGTAATTACTACACGCCTAAGAGATATTTAATAGATATTTGTAAAATTCTTTCTTTATAATGGAGAAAGATATGTATATTGGAGGAATTTATATGAATGAAAATGATATAAATAATTTAATGAATCAATTTAATCAAATGTTGCAGAATAATGATATACCTGGTGATTTAAAAAACATTGTTGATAATTTAAAGAATTCTTCCAATAGCAACAATAATTCAGATAACAATAATAGTACTAGTTCTCCAGATATTGATATAAATACGATTTTAAAGATGAAGCAAGTTATGGATTCGATGAACTCAAATAAAGATGATCCGAGAACTAATTTACTACTTTCCTTAAAACCCTATCTCAAGGAAAGCAGAAAACAAAAAGTTGATCAATATATAAAATTATTTGGTTTAGGAAAAGCGTTTGAAACGTTTAATTCCCTAGGTGGTGAGACTAAACATGATGTATAATTTTCCTTTTTTCTCGCATTTTTCTCCTAGGTCATATTATGGCTATCCACAAAAGAATTTAAAAAACAAGAATCAAATCCATAATAATGAACATATGAGTAGTAATGCTAAGTATTCAAACAAGGGAGCAAAAGTTTCCTATAATGAAAAATTATCCAATTATAAATTTGATAATAAAGAGGTTAGTAAAGAAGAGGATAGATTAATTGAAGAAAACACTGTATTTGAATTTTTCGGTATAAAATTACATTTTGACGACCTTCTTTTAATCTTATTAATATTCTTTTTATATAATGAAGGAGTCAAGGATGAATTTTTATTTATTGCATTAGTTTTATTATTATTATCTTAAATCGAATTTTTTACTAATATATGATAAATATTTATAAATATTCTGCTTAATGTTACAACACATTATTTTCAAATGTATCCTATCTAATTTTAATGGCAAATATATTTCTATTGTTTAAATATCCAAATAGAAATATATTTGCCA
This sequence comes from uncultured Clostridia bacterium, assembly GCA_944392065.1. GTDB lineage: Bacteria > Bacillota > Clostridia > TANB77 > CAG-508 > CALXVA01. The sequence goes on from CALXVO010000002.1 coordinate 19,126, forward strand.
TGTGAACTACTTAAGAATAATAGTTATATTACAACTTTTTCATTATAGAAGCTGAAACATTACATTTACTACTACTCTAATATTAACTCATCTTTATCATTTATGTATGCAGATGTTTTTACTTTATGGATTTCTTCTTTATCTTTTTCTATTTCTTTTACGATATCTGCAATTCTTATTTGTACTGCCTCAATTTCCACTGCTTCGATAACAGCATCTTTATTTCCCTTTGCACCCGCATGAGCTAATCCTCTTAATATGCCTAGTACAACTATATTTTCTCCTGCAATAACTTCTGCTCCCGCATTTACATCCCCTATTATAACTAAACTTCCTTCATATTCTATTCTTTGACCAGACCTTAAAGATCCTTTATGAAATTTAGTTTCTGAAGTTGCTACTTCCTTATAGAAAGTTTTCTTTATTCCATGCAATCCTAATACTTTTGGGCTGTCAAATTCTATTTGAACATCTATAAATTTTCTTATTATAGACTGTATCTCATCCATTTCTTTATTTTTTAAAATTTTTCCTGTAATTAATATTGGTGTTTTATCTTCTTTATATAGATTTTTCAGTTCTATAATCTTTTTCTTTAAAGATGAAATAATTTCTTTTTGCTCTGCATTTTCATCTATTTTTATAATCACTTGGTTTTTTTTCATACTAATATTAATACAATTATTCATATTTACTCACGCTTTCTTCTTATTATCTAATACTCTCCACACTTGATTCTGCTGTTTTATCTTCTGTTACTTTTTCAGAATTCATACCAAAGTATTCTTCTATTATCCTTTTAGCAGTATAAGATGTATAACCTCCTGAACCACCACCTTCAATAAGTACTACTACTGCTATTTCTGGATTTTCATATGGAGCAAATCCCGCAAACCACGCATGAACTATGTCTTCATTTTGTGTCTGTGCAGAACCTGTTTTTCCTGCTATTACCATATCTAAATCAGTAAAATATGAATATGCAGTACCTCCTGATTCACTTGTTACACCTTTCATTCCTTGTCTTATAGCTTTTAGATATTCTTCCGAAACATTTAAGTCTTCCTCAAGCTCATTTGTCGTACCAATTTTTTTATTTACATTATTTTCAATTTCTTCTTTTGAAACCTCCGATCCATCTGAATTAATTACTGATTTTATAATACTTACATCAATATATTTTCCTCCGTTTGCTATCATACTTATGTATTTAGCCATCTGCAATGGAGTAAACTCATTATAACTTTGACCTATAGAAGCTGACAAAGTGTCTGCTAAATACCATGTGTAATTTATACTTTCTGCATATTCTGTACTAGCAACTGTGCCCCTATTTTCACCCGTAAGTTCTATTCCTGTTCTTTTTCCCAATCCATAACGTGATGCATATTCTGCTATTTTATCTATACCTAATCTATACCCCATTTCATAGAAGAAATAATTACAAGAATATTTAAGAGCCTGACTAACATTCAAATATCCATGTCCTCCTCCATAACTTTTATAATACCAACACACAGGATGATAACTATATGGATACACTCCAGTGTCATTAATTCTTGTTGTAGTAGTTATTGTCTCTGTGCCTAATGCTGCTGTTGCAACTGCCATTTTGAATGTTGATCCTGGTGGATATGATGAACTAATAGCCCTATTATGATATCTTCCAGTATTATCATCAGAATATTCTTCTGAATACTTTCCAGGATTATAATCTGGATAACTAGCCAATGCCAACACTTCCCCCGTATTAATGTCCATAACCACTACTGCACCTGCTTTAGCATTATATTTGGTTCCATATTTTCCATCTACTATATCTGCTATATTTTGCTTTAGGGCATCTTCTGCCACTTTTTGTAAGTTTGCATCTATTGTTAATATAACATCTGAACCTGCAATCGCCTCTTCCGCAATATATTCATTAGTAATTGCTCCTTCAACTGTCATATCTACCTGTTTCACACCATCTGTACCTTTTAAATATTCTTCTAAGACATATTGTATACCATCTTTGCCTATTATATCATCATTTCTATAGGTGTCTTTCCTTGTTTCATATTCTTTCTCGCTTATTGCCCCTACATACCCTAAAACATGTGAAGCCAAACTACCCGATGTATATGAAACGGTTGGTTCTGCAGTTACATTCATTCCAGACAATTTTGCGTTTTGCTCTCTAATTTGTACAGCTGATATATCGCTTATATTACTTGCAAGTTTTACTGATCTAGTAGTACTATATCCATTTCTAGTAATCTCATATCTAACTGCTATAATTTTTCTTGCTAGTTCTATATCTTCTGTAGAGACTTCATACTTATCTTTTAAGTAATAAAAGGTTTGCTCTGCAGTATAATTCTCGTCTATGTCATTATTAGCCTTCCATTTTTTTTGTTCTTCTTCTGTTTCTTGAGTAAATTTAAAAGGAGTTACTTCAATTGGTAAATTATCAATAAATTCATCTTTATTTGATTCTAGTATTTCTATAAATTTTTGTATTGATTTATTTAATGTTTGATCATCCACTTTTGTGCTATATATTTCAACACTGTATTTTGTATCTGTAGTTACTAATTCTACGCCCGTTCTATCTTTTATAGAACCTCTTGCAGCTTTTAAAACAGTTTCTCTTGTTAATCTTGAATTTGATTGTTCTCTATATTCGGCTCCATGCACAATTTGCAGATTAAATAATTGAATAATTAGTATGATTCCAATTATGTATACTACTGTTGTAAGTATATTATATCTAAGCCTACCTTCTGGATTTTTTTCCTTGCCCAATTTTTCACCACCTTTATTAAAAATATCTAGTTAATATGTTTTTCGTTTTAAAGATTTCTTCCAATGCATGTCCCATTCTCTGTATTAATGGATATAGTATAATAACTAATATTAGATTATATATTACCTCTATTAATAAAATTTTTATAAAACTAATTATTTCTAAATTAATTTCCAATGTTATTAGATTAAATACGTAACACCCTAATTCATATATGACAGTACAGCCTGCCATCATAAGCATAATTGTAACTCTGCTCTCTTTTGAAAAATTTTTATCAAGATATTCTCCAATTAAACCTACAATTCCAAGCATTATTCCAGATATTCCGATTTGTCTACCTATTACAACATCTAAGAAAAAACCAAATATTATTCCTAATATTAGTCCTAATTTTTTTCCTGCAAATAACCCTATAAAAAGTGTTAATAGTACAAACAAATTAGGCTGTATTCCCGCTATAGTAAACCATGTAAACAAATTAGACTGTATATAATATATTATAAAAAAAGATATTATTAATAATATTATTGATACTGCTTTTTTCAAGTCTGTCTCCCATCCCTTTCATAATATAATCTCTAAATATTGTTAGTTATTACAAGTACAGTAGTTAATTTTTCAAAATTAACCGCTGTATCCACTATAGCATACCTGTCTGTAATATTACTTGTATTTACAACTTCTCTTATAGTTCCTATATGTATTCCCTTTGGATAGATTCCTCCTATTCCAGAAGTTTCTATACTATCCCCTGCTAGAACCACTGCATCAGTTGGAATAAATGTTGCTTTTAATGCTGTTTTATCATCTAATGTTCCTTGTACTATTATAGTATCATCGGTTGTACTTATTTTGCTAGTGACTGCTGTTGCAGTATCTACAATAGTTTGTACTTTTGCTGTATTTGAAGTAACAGAAATGATGTGCCCTACTAATCCGCTATCTGCTATAACTGTCATATCTTCTTTAACACCATCATCTGAACCCACATTTATTATAATTGTGCTACTATAATTGCTAATATCTCTATTTATTACATCTGCAGGCATTGTAGTATAATCTTGATATTTATCTTTTAGATTCACATATTCCTTTAAGGTTTCGTTTTCTGCTTTGATAATTTCCAATTCCCTTAATGATTGTTCAAGCTTACTATTTTCCTCTTTTAGGGCTTCATTTTCTTGTTTTAGAGTGTCTATATCCGCAAAAAACGCATCATTTCCAGAAAGCTTATTTTTTAAATACGTAAATCCATTTTGTATAGGCATCACAAGAATATTGCATATATTCTCTATATATGACATTTGGTTAACATTTCTATTAGTGAATACTACTAATAAGATCAAAATTATAATTGTTATTATGATTCCTATAACTCCGCGCTTTTTTTTATACATACCCACAACTCATTCCTTTTTAAATCACTTTCTCTTTCTAGAGTTAATTAATACAGTTTTTAATCTTTCTAAGTCTTCTAAAGTTTTACCAGTCCCTTTAACAACACATTCTAATGGACTTTCTACCACATATACTGGCATTTCTGTTCTTTCTGCTATTAGCTTATCTAGATTTTTTATTAATGCTCCTCCTCCTGAAAGAACTATACCTTTTTCCATAATATCGGATGATAATTCCGGTGGTGTTCTTTCTAGAGTTTGCTTAATTATTTCCACTATCTTATCTATTGACTCTTTTATTGCTTCCTCAACTTGAGTAGAAGTAATCTTGACCGTTTGTGGAAGCCCTGTAGTTAGATCTCTACCACTCACTTCCATACTCATCTCTGTAACCAATGGCATAGCACAGCCTATTTCTTTTTTTATTTGTTCTGCAGTTGATTCTCCTATTGCAAGATTCATTTCTCTTTTTACATAATTAACTATTTCTTCATCTAATTCATCCCCTGCAATTCTAATAGAATTACTTACCACAATGCCACCAAGTGATATAACTGCAACCTCTGTTGTGCCTCCTCCTATATCTACAATTATATTTCCGCTTGGTTCAGCAATATCTAGACTAGCACCTATAGCAGCTGCCATTGGTTCTTCCATCAAATATACTTCTTTAGCACCTGCTTGCAAAACCGCCTCTTCAACAGCTCTTTCTTCAACCTCTGTAATTCCTGATGGAACACCAACAACCACTCTGGTTTTTCCTATATTGTATCTCTGGCAGATTTTATATATAATGTTTTTGAGCATTAATTGAGTAGCCGTAAAATCTGCTATAACTCCATCTTTTAATGGTCTTACTGCTTTTATTTGTTCTGGAGTTCTCCCAAGCATTTCTTTAGCTTCATGACCTGTAGCTAGTATTCTTTGTGTTTTTCTATCTATCGCCACAACAGATGGCTCATTTAAAACTATACCCTTTCCTTTTAAAGTAACTAATATATTGGCTGTTCCTAAATCCACTCCTATATCTTTTGAGCCTAATCCAAAAAAACTCATAAAACCCCTCCATCTCGAGCAATTAAATACCCTAATAAATTCTTTTGTCAATAGCATGAAAAAGCTTTTTCCATACTATATATCTTTCTATATTAATTATTTTTTAAATAAAAAATGCTTCTAAACCCATGCTCTCCAATCACAATGTGATCTAACAATTCTATTCCCATAACGGTTGATGCTTGTACTAATCTGTCTGTAAAATCATAATCCGATTTACTTGGTGTTGGATCTCCACTTGGATGGTTATGCACTAAAATTATCTTTGGTGCTCCTATTTTAATTGCTTCTTGTAATACATCTTTTGGTTTTAATATCGCAGAATTGGTTCCTCCAAAACATACATCTATAATTTTTATTATTATATTCTTAGAATTAAGTAATATAGCTTTTACTACTTCCCTTTTTTCGTATTTCATTTCTTCTATTAGTAATTCTGCTACATCTTCTGATGAATTAATTTGTACTTGATTGGTATTCAAGGGTCTTGACATTCTTTTTGTAAGTTCGCAAATAGCCATAAGTTGCAAAGCTTTTACTTTTCCAATCCCCTTTATACTCATAAATTCTTCTATAGATATATTTTGCAAAAATCTTAAGTTATTTTCTCCATTTTTTTCTAATGACAAAATTTTTTGTGCAATACTCACACTACTTTCTTCTTTTGTTCCACTTTTTATTATAATTGCTATTAACTCTGCATTTGATAATGCTTTTGCCCCATACATTTCCATTTTTTCGTATGGTCTTTCCGATATAGGGAGTTCCTTCATCTTCATTGTTAATTCCATTCCTCCTTCAATGAACAAATCTATTTGGAAAAGAATTGTTATTTTGACTAGGCAAACAAACGAGAAAACCGGAATTGTACTTTATGTACGATAAGAATTTTCTATGCGAAGTTGCCACCTCGCCAAAATGCAATTATTTTTCAAATATTAGCCCCCTATATGTTATTAATTACACTTTTCTATATATAAATATGGCAAGAACCATGCCAATAATACTTGCTATATTTATTTTGAACATTAGTCCAAAAGTTAAAGTTATTACTTGCAAATCTAAAGTTATTGGGTTTGACAAACCAAACTCTTGTCCATATGATAACCACCATAAAAAGTCCACATTGGACGCAAGTTCTCCAAGTAATCCCCCTACTACTATCCCACATAATATAAATACGATTAATATCCATACATTTTTTTCTCTTGTTGCCATATTTATTATATCCTCCTCTTTTGCATATATTCGTTTTTTATTTATTATTATACTTATGTATTATATCTTGTATAAGATTTTTTTTCAAGATTTATAGGAAAGTTTTTCTATTTATTTTTTGAAGATAATATGTTACAATAAATTTATTCAAAACTCTTTTAATTTTATTATTTTTGTGGTATATTTATGGTTACATTTTTAAAATATATTAAATATAATATTATAATACATTTATTAAAGCATTTGTTACTTGAATGAGAGGTTTTTATGAAATTTGAAAAGGTTAATGAAAATAAAATAAGAATTACATTGTCCATGCATGATTTAGAAGAAAAAGATATAGACTTTCATGATTTTATGTCTAATTCTTTAGAAACTCAAGATCTATTTTTAGATATGCTTGAAGAGGCAGAGGAGAAGATTGGTTTTAAAACTAGAAATTGCAAAGTAAAAATAGAAGCATTGGCTATGACTGAGGATAACTTTATATTAACCGTAACCAAGGTATTACCAGACACTTTAAGAAAACATTTTTATGTGTCCCCAAAGAAGAAGGTTAATGCTAGACGAAAAAGCAGTAGTTTGCAGTCCACAAATTTAATATATAAATTTAATTCTTTTGATGATTACTGTAATTTTATTGAGTTTTTGTTAAATAATGATCTTAAAGATTCAAACAAAATAGCAAAAGAAGTTTATGTTTACACACATAAAAACTACTATTACTTGGTCTTATGTAATTTAAACACTAAATATGAAAAATTAGCAAAATTTTATACAGCAATCACTGAATTTGGATCATACATAGTAAATCCTGACTTATTTATGCATAAATTAAATGAGGTTGGAATAGTTTTTATGAAAAATAATGCTTTAAAGAAAAGTTTTTTGCACTTTATAAAATAAATTACTTTATTAGATATAAATCTTGCAAGTTGCATTATTGATAGTGAATAATTTTATTTTATTGTTATTAAATATTATTTATCAAGTTTACTACTAGAATCTGCATATTCTCAATTTCTGTGCCTTATTGTCATAAATAAAACCAAAAGTATGTAATATGTTATATCTATTACATACTTTTTCTTTGTAATTATTCATCTTTTTACAATATTATACCAGTTTAGTAGTTACTAGATAATGGTATTATCTATCATAAATACCTAGGTAATATGTATATTTCTCAAATTTTTTTGTTCCTTGGTGTCGCACACCTTCTGATGATTAAAAGAAAAATGAATTTTTCTTTTAATCGCAGGAAGGTTGCTCCAAATCGCACTCGCTTCAAAGAAGCTCGTTTGGTCGCTTACGCGTCACTGCAAAAATTTTCTAAATATACATATTACCTAGGTGTAAGGCTGAAATTTTTACAATACCATTATCTAGTAACGTTTAGTAGACGTAATTTTGTGGATTATATGTAATTCCATTTTTTCTTACTTCAAAATGTAAATGATTACCTGTTGAATTTCCCGTTGACCCCACTTTGGCAATTACTTCTCCTTGACTTACTGTCTGCCCTGCAGAGACCAATAATTGGCTACAATGTGCATATACAGTAGATACTCCATTTCCATGCGATATTATTACATAATATCCATATCCATCATTTGCATTTCCTGAATAAGTTACAGTTCCTGATGCAGCTGCCTTTATCGCAGTTCCATATGGTGCTGATATGTCAAGTCCCGAATGAGTATGGTCTCTTACACTCTCATTACTTCCAAATCTTGATGTTATAACTCCTGATACAGGATTAATAAGGCTTATACCTAAACTTACTTTTGCTGATGAACTTCCAGATGTATAATTAGATGCAGATGGAGCTGCATATGTCGATTTTTGTACTATAACCTTTTTCTCATATAATTCAGATACGCATTTTTCTACATCTGTAAATTCCTTTAATTCTTTTCCATATTTTTCTATTATACCTATTTTTTCTTCATTAGCACTTTCTTTTTCTTCAAGCTCATCAATTACTTTTTCTGCCTCTTCAAAAGTAGACACATAAAATTTTTCCTCTTTATCCTCTGTTATTGCATAATACTTATAATATGGTGTACTATCTTCCGTTACTTTTGTGTATATTTCTTCATCATTTGTTTCAACATCTTTCTTTAATAAACATAATTCATATGTTGGCATTGCATTAATTTGTATAAAAGCAATATTTTTTTCTTCATCTTTTGCTATATAATCATTTATCTTTTCTTGTAAAGTACTTTTATCTGATGTATATCCTATAACTTCTCCATTTAAACTAACTTCATATGTTGGATTATAAAACAATACTACTAATCCTATCAAGATTATTGCTGATAAAAACATTAAAACTATTAATTTTATTGACTTTCTTGTGGTTATAGCCACTCTCTTTAAAATATTAATGTTAAACACTCCTATCAAAATATTTTTAATATAAGTATTTTATATTAAAAAAGATTTTTAAACAATAATAAAATAAAGTTAAAATTATTAAAATTTTAAATTTATTTTATTTTTTCTTTTATTTTCTCCCGGAAACTTCATTTTTCTAAACATATCTTAACATGTTAAAAAATTTATTTTGAATAATGATATATTTCCATTAATAATTTTATCTATTGAAGACTAGTCTTTACATCTTGTATTTCCGTAACAGTTGCAGGTGCAGCTGGTTTATAATATCCTTTTGCTTGAGCAGTTTTAAAAAGTTCATATTGAAAACTTTCATCATTATTTCTAATTTGTTGTAAAGTTTGTCTAAGCCCCATATTTTCTGTTTCAGATATAGCTGTTTGATAAGAACTTAAACTCGCCTTTACACCTGATAAAATATCATTTACCATAGTTTTTTCATCCATATAATTTACCTCCATATAAAATTAGTTGATTAAGAAAGACATTAATTTTTGCTTAGTATTTAAACTATCTTGAGCAGCTTTTGTAAACATTTGCTTTATTTGTGGGTCTACAACTTGTGATGCATAGGTATTTAACTTCTGATAAGATGTTTCATGTGCTCCAATAAAATGTCTTAAATTTTGTAATTCTACTTGACTTAAATTTGGCATTTCAATCATTCCTTTCCTTATTTTTCTATTGTTATTATGTATTGATTTTGGAATTTTATACAAAAAATTTTTAAAATTAAAACTATTGGGGACGGGCTTCTTTTGTCCTAAAATATTATAAGCTCTGCATAAAATCATTTAAAAAATCTTTTTGAAAATATAAATATATCTTTTATAAAATACATTTAGTTTTCAAAAAGATTTTTGTGAATTTTTAGAGCCTATTAAGCCTATCCCCAATGGTTCTAGGACTTACATAATTTTAAATAATCTCTAAATTTGCAAATTTTGCCATTAATCTTTTATGTCCAGCTTTATCAAAAGAAATATCTAGTTTATAATCTTCTCCTTCTTCTTCTATTTTATTTATTGTTCCTTCTCCAAACTTTTTATGATATATGCGTTGTCCTTCTTTATATTTTGATATATCAGCTCCTTCATTCATTTTTTTATTATTTAATGAATTCAAGAAATTTTCTGCAGTTTTAAATTGAAAACCTGAATTTATTCCCAAATTTGTTCCTGTACTGTGGAAACTTTCACCTGTTTTTTTAGAAAAACTGCTATTAAAACCACCATTTATGTTACTGTTATCAATACCATTAGTAGCATTAAATCCCTTTGCTACAACTTGCATATTACCTCTTTTTCCATACTCAAAACCATTTTCTATTTTATATGTTTTTACTTTTGAGGTCGTACCATATTCCCATTCATACCCACTATCTTCAAATTCACTCGAATGGTCTAGTTCATCAAATCCATCTAATAAGTCTTCTGGTATCTCATTTATAAATCTGGAAATTGCATTATAACTTGTTGAACCAAATATTGTTCTCTTTTTAGAACAAGTTAAGTATAAATATTGTTTTGCTCTAGTAATTCCTACATAAAACAAACGTCTTTCTTCTTCCAATTCCTTTGGCTCTCCAATGGATTTATTGCCTGGAAAAATGCCCTCTTCCATTCCAACTAAAAATACTACTGGGAACTCTAACCCTTTTGCGCTATGTAAGGTCATGAGTGTTACAGAATCTTCTGTGTCTTCCATTCCATCTATATCACTACTTAATGTAATTCCTTCTAAGAAATCTCCTAATGTGTTTTCTGCCTCTTCTTCTTCAAACTCAATAGCAACTGTCAAAAATTCTTCTAAGTTTTCTATTCTGCTTTCCGCTTCTGCTGTATTTTCTTGTTCTAATGCTTTTACATAGCCTGTTTTATTTAATGTTTCTTTAATAAGCTCAGAAATACTAAGTTCTTCCATTTTTCCTCTTAAGTATTCAATTGTTTCAATAAACTCTAACCCATTTGCTTTTACTCTATTTAGTCCATATTCATCCGCATGTTTTATAATAGCGAACATAGAAAGTCCTGTTTTTTCTGAAATTTCTCCAATATTATCTATGCTTGTTTTGCCTATTCCTCTCTTTGGTTCATTTATAACTCTTTTTAAAGATATATTATCCGAAAAATTGTAAATTAATCTTAGATAGGAAATAATGTCCTTTATTTCTTTTCTCTCATAGAACTTTAATCCTCCTACTATTTTATATGGAATGCTTTCTCTTCTTAAAATTTCCTCTATAGCTCTAGATTGGGAGTTCATTCTATACAAAACCACAAAATCGGAATATTTAAAATACTCTTCCCTTCTTAAGTGATTTATTTCTTCTACAATATATCTTCCTTCGTCATATTCATCATCTGCTTTGTGAATTATTGGTAAGCTTCCTTCTTCATTTTCTGTCCATAACTTTTTTTCGTATTTATTTTCATTATGCTTTATTACTGCATTTGCTGCTTTTAAAATGTTTCCCGTACATCTATAGTTTTGCTCTAGCTTTATTATCTTTGTTCCTGGAAAATCTTTCTCAAAATTTAAAATATTTGAAATATCTGCACCTCTAAAGCTATATATTCCGTTGATCATTGTCACCAACAACCGTTATATTTCCATGCTTAGATGCCAAAATAGTAACTAGTGTAAATTGTGCTTTATTAGTATCTTGATATTCGTCTACTAAAACATATTGAAATTTATTTGTATAATATTCTAATACATCGGCATTTTCAGTTAGTATTTTTATAGCATAATTAATAATATCATCAAAATCAACTGCATTATTTTCTTTTAGTCTTTGTTGATATAACTCATAAATTCTTCCAATAACTTCTTTTCTATAATCTCCTGCATATTTGGTTTGATATGCTTTTGGTTCTAGCATTTCGTTTTTGCCATTACTTATTTCTGCTAAAACGCTTCTATCCGTAAACATTTTATCATCTATTTTTAATGTTTTCATGCATTCTTTTATAAGAGTTCTCTGGTCAGATGTATCAAATATTAGAAAAGAATGATTAAATCCTAATCGATCGATATACTTTCTTAAAATTTTAACACAGATAGAGTGGAAAGTTCCTATCCACATATCTTTTGCAACTTCTCCAACTAATTTTTCCACTCTTTCTTTCATTTCATTTGCTGCCTTATTTGTAAAAGTAATCGCTAAAATATTCCATGGCTTAATATATTTTTCGCTCATTAAGTAAGCTATTTTATGAGTTAATACCTTTGTTTTGCCACTTCCAGCACCAGCTATTACCAAACAAGGTCCATCGGTCGCAAGTACCGCTTCTTTTTGTTTATCATTTAAACCCTCTATTAAATCTTGCATTTGTTTTCTCCTTCTATTTTTATATTTAGTAATCTAAATTTCTACCTCATATTTATTTCATTCAATAAACTAATAACAATTTTTCTCTTTAAACTACTTTTGGTATTATACACTAAAACAAACCAATGTTCAATACCATTGGTTTGTTTTTATATATTCATTGCAAATACGCCTATAATAAAGCCAATTAAATTCCCTATAGCAGTCATTCTACCATTATATAGTTTATTTGACTCTGGCGTTAATTCTCCTGACACTATATATATCATTGCTCCTGCTGCAAAAGCTAAACAAATAGATATTATTTCTTGTGATATTCCTCCAACTATACTTCCGAAAAAAGCACCTACTCCAGTGGTTGCTCCGGACAAAACCACATAGTAAATAACTTTTGATACTTTCATTCCACCATTTTTCATTGGCACCGCCATTGATATCCCTTCTGGTAGATTCTAAAGTAGACAGTTAGCTTTAATTTTTTCCTTCAATATTGTTTTTACATTCTTCTATTATTCTATCAAAATCAGAAATATAATTTTTATCTTGCTCTTCTCTAAACTTCTCATACTCATTTTCTGCAAATTCCTTTGCCATCTCTGCTGAAATACTTCCTTTACCTTTTAATATATCATACCTATTAGTTTTTAGCATAGTGTTTAATTCTTCAACCCAATCTTGCATTTTCATTGGTATTTGTCTTTTTGCCCTATTTTCTGCAATGTCTAAATACATATTTACTATGTCTTGTAAAAACTCTAATTCTTTTGATGTTAAATAGTTTTTTGCAATAGAGACATCACTTTTTAAAATTTTTCCATCAGGAGATTGTTTCCAAGAAGTCAAGCCCATATGTTCTTTTTTACTGCTTGCTCTATGGTATATAATCTCAGCCGCAGTCTCGTTTGTAATAGCGTAATGAAATTTATTTTGAATAGTTGCATAAAAATCCTTTGCGATTTCAGAATTTTTATTATAATCAATACTGCATTCAGCAAAAATATCTGTTACTTTTTGATAAAATCTTCTTTCACTTGTTCTAATCTCCTTTATGATTTCTAATAATTCATCAAAATAATCTTTTCCATATTTTGCGGGATTTTTTAATTTTTCTTTATTTATGCTGTATCCTTTTATAATATATGATTTTAATATTTCTGTAGCCCATTGCCTAAACTTTGTTGCTTTTTTTGAGTTTGCTCTATATCCCACAGCAATAATCATATCTAAATTATAATAATCTATATTTCTAGTAACTCTCCTTCCTCCTTCATTTTGAACTGTTGCAAATTTTGCAACAGTTGAATTTCTTTCAAGTTCTCCTTCCAGATATATATTGTTTATATGCCTAGAAATATCTGATTTATCTTTATCAAATAATTCTGCAATTTTATTGAGTGGTAACCAAATTGTTTCATTGTATAAAAAAGCTTCTACCTCTATTTTACTATTTTCATCTTCGTAAATAATTAAATCTCCTTTAGTTAATTCTTGCATTAGTGCCCTCCTTTTGTTGTGAACTTTTGTTTGTATTTTATAGGTTTTTTATCTATTTGTCAAGAGTTCTGTCAAAATTCTTTCAGAATCGTATAAAAATATTATCTATTCAATTTAGATTATTTATAAATGATATTCAGTTTTTTAAAATTAAAAATTAGATCTATCTGTTTATCCTGATGTATTTCTATTCTGTTAATAAGTACTCTCATAATTTCTGGAGTAGGTTTTTCAAATTTTAGAAATTCTTTTACAATTTTTTCTATTTCTTCATCATTGTTGTCTATGCATTCCTCTGCCTCTTTTTTTAAATCTATGTACTCTGTTTCTTTATCCCTTTCAGCATTTTTCAATTTCTTGAAAAGTCTTTCATACATTTCTTCACTAAGTTTGTTATTTAGTTTATCAATATACATTTTATCAATATTATTATTTATGAGTTCTATTTCTTTTTCTATTTTGTCCAACATTTTTTTATAATCATATTTTGTTTTACCTTGTTTAATGTTTAACATAATTCTTTTATTGTCAATATCAGTAAACAATTTTCTTATATAATCAATTATCTGTTTTTCTAATCGTTCATAACTAAAGCCGTGAGATGTGCATAGGTTAAGCTTTGAGTTTCTACGGTAATTATTACATATCATGTCTAATCTTCCATCTTTTCTACTTCTAACTCCGATTTTGTGCTTACATTCATAGCATATTAGCAATCCATCTAATAAAAAATGATTCTTTTTTTCGTTTCTATCATACTTCTGTACTATACCCATTTTTTGCACTCTGTCAAAAACATTTTTATCAATAATTGGTTCGTGGGTATTTTCTACTATTTGCCATTGTTCTTTTGGATTTGCTCGAAGTTTTCTATTTTTATAGCTTATCCTACTCCTTTTATTTTGAATTGTAACACCAATATATGCTTTGTTTTGCAATATGAGTTTGACAGTTTTATTTTCCCAAAAAGTTGCTCTATTATACCTAATTTCGTTAGCTGTTGGAATATTATTGTTATTTAGATAATCTCTTATTACACCTACGTTATTCCCAGCCAACGCCATATTAAAAATAGTTCTGACAATTTTTGCTTCTTCATCACAAATAATTAAATGATTCTTATCTTTTGGATCTTTCATATATCCCAAAGGTGTTTTACCTCCTACCCATTTTCCTTGTTTTTGCATAGTGTGTAATGCTGTTTTTATTTTTTTAGATAAATCTTTTGAATACATATCATTTAATATTGATTTAAAAGGTGCAATATCATTATTTCCATTGTTTGTAGCAAAAGTATCTAT
>CALXVO010000003.1 GCA_944392065.1 uncultured Clostridia bacterium
AGGTCTACCAGGAATCTCTATTCCATGCGGAGTTGATAGTAAGAACATGCCAATTAGTATGCAATTAATTGGAAATAAATTCGAAGAAGAAAAAATATTAAATGCAGCATATAGTTTTGAGAAAGAGTATGGGTTCCGTGCTAAATACAAACCAAGTTTTGAAAAATAATTAGCATTTGGCGTTGTTGTATTTCATTTTAAATTTATTCAACGTACACCAAGTACGCCTCATAAATTTAAAACTCATGCGCCTAGCCAAATATCTAATTCTTTTCTAAAACAGAGAATAAAAAGTAATGAGAAGACTTATTCAGAATGTTGTTATAATTTAAAGAAGGAGGAATAAAAATGTCAAACACAGATTATGAAATAGTAATGGGACTTGAAGTACATGCAGAGCTTTCTACAAAAACGAAAATATTTTGCTCCTGCCCAACAGAATTTGGAGCAGAACCAAATACCCATGTATGCCCAGTATGTATGGCAATGCCAGGAGCGCTTCCAGTGTTAAATGAAAAAGTTGTAGAATACGCTGTAAAAGCGGGACTTGCAACAAATTGTGAAATATCAAGAAATAGTAAAAATGATAGAAAAAATTATTTTTATCCAGATACACCTAAATCATATCAAATATCGCAATATGATAAACCACTTTGTGAAAATGGATATATTGAAATAGAAGATGATGATGGAAATCCAAAGAGAATAGGAATTACAAGAATACACATAGAAGAAGATGCAGCTAAATTAAATCATAATGAATTTGGATCAGGAAGTTTAGTGGACTTTAATAGATCAGGAGTTCCTTTGATAGAAATAGTATCAGAACCGGATTTACGTTCAAGTGGAGAAGTAGATAGATACTTAAAGAAATTAAAATCTATACTAGAATATATCGAAGTTTCTGATTGTAAAATGCAGGAAGGATCTTTTAGAGCTGATGTTAATGTTTCTGTAAGAAAAAGAGGCGAAACGAAATTTGGAACAAGAACAGAAACAAAAAATATGAGTTCATTTAGAGCTATTACAAGGGAAATTGAATATGAAGCTGAAAGACAGATTGACATATTAGAAGAGGGAGAAAAAATTGAACAAGAAACCTTAAGATGGGATGATGTATCAGGAAAAACATTCTCAATGAGAGATAAAGAAGATGCACAAGATTACCGTTATTTCCCAGAACCAGACTTAGTAGCGATTCGTTTATCCGAAGAATATATAGAAAATATCAAAAATAACTTACCAGAAATGCCAGAAAGCAGAAGAGAAAGATATATTAATGATTTCAAATTATCAGAAAAAGATGCTAGACTTTTGACAGCTTCTAAATATTTATCAAATATGTTTGAAGCAGCAGAAAAAATATGTGGAAATGCAAAAGCAGTAGCAAACTGGCTACTTTCGGATATATCTAGAATATTAAACGAAAAAGAACTAGAACCAGAAGCAATACCATTTACAGCTGAACATTTAGCAAAATTAGTAGAGTTAATTGAAAAAGGAACCATTAGCTCTGCAATAGGAAAGAAAGTAGTAGAAGAATTATTTGAAAATCCAAAAGACCCAGAAGAAATTATAAAAGAAAAAGGATGGATACAAATATCCGACGAAGGTGCTATTAAAGAAGTAGTAGAAAAAGTACTAAGCAATAATCCACAATCAGTAGCGGATTATAAAGCTGGGAAAGATAAAGCTTTAGGATTTTTGGTTGGACAAGCAATGAAGGAAACAAAGGGAAAAGCAAATCCTCAAATGCTTAACAAGATGTTTAAAGAGGCTATGCAATAATAGTAGTTAATGATATTAAAGATAGAAATGTCCTGCAACGGGATATACTAATTAAAAAATTTCACTTTGTCCCGACTTAAGCTCCCTGCTTCGATCTATTTTTTAATTAGTACATCCCTGTGAGTATTTTTAATATATGATATCACTAACTACTATTATTCCATCTGGAGCAATGAATAGAAGGTTACTGTTCAGCGTAAATTTGTAGTATATGTCTTAGTAGTATGTATATTTTTCAAATTTTTTTGTACCTTACTGTCGCAAACAAATTAGCGACCTTAAAAAATAAAATTTTTTAAGGCCACTCGTTTGCTCCAAATCGCACTCGCCATTTTAATGGCTCGTTTGGTCGCTTAAGCAGTACTTCAAAAATTTTCTAAATATACATACTACTAAGACATAGTTGTAAAACTAAATTCTACGCTAAACAGTAACCAATAGAAAAGCCAATTTAATTTTTTAAAAGTTATATACTTTTAATTTTACATAGTATATAATTATATTAAAGTAAAAGGAGGATATCTATGGAAATATTAAAAGTAGAGAAGTTAACCAAAAAATATGGTAAAAACGAAAATGAAGTAATTGCAGTAAGCGATATGACTTTTTCTGTTGAAAGTGGCGAATTTGTTGCCATTGTAGGCAGTTCAGGAAGTGGAAAATCCACATTATTGCATTTGCTAGGTGGGGTGGACAGGCCTACTTCTGGTAAAGTTTTTGTTAATGGAAAAGATATTTATTCTCTAAAAGATGATGAACTAGCAATTTTCCGTAGAAGAGAGGTCGGGCTAATCTATCAATTTTATAATTTAATTCCTATTTTAAATGTTGAAGAAAATATTACTTTGCCCTGCGATTTAGATAGAAAAGATGTTCCTAAAGAGGAATTAGACGAATTGTTAAAGGTGCTAGGCTTAGAAAATAGAAGAAAGCATTTACCTAATGAGCTATCCGGTGGTCAACAACAACGTGTTGCTATTGGAAGGGCTTTAATCAATCATCCTGCTATAGTTCTTGCAGATGAACCAACTGGTAACTTAGATTCTAAGTCAAGTGATGAAATAGTTCAGTTATTAAAAACTTCAAATAAAAAGTATAATCAAACAATTATTATGATAACCCATAACCCTGAAATTGCAAAAGTCGCTGATAGAATTATAAAAATTGAAGATGGCAAAATTGTAAAAGACAAATAATTATTTTTTTGCTATTTTGGGCTTAATTTTTAAATTTAGCCTTTCACAATTTTAGTAAAAATTTACGAACTAATTTTATTTATAGAAGGGATTAAAATAATGGATATATTAAATAAACTTACTATTAAAAGTTTGAAGTTAAATAAAAAGAGAACTCTTGTAACAATTATTGGAATTATACTAGCAACAGCTTTAATAACTGGTGTAACTACTCTACTCTCTAGCTTTCAAGCATCAACTATTGCATATACCAAGGAACATTTTGGAGATTACCACCTAGTGGTTTCAAATGTTCCTGAAGATGATTTAAGTAGAATTCAAAATTTGGATAATATAGAAAGTTCTTTTATTATCAAAAATGCAGGTTATGGCATTTATAATGATGAACAACACAGTTTTCCTGTGCAAGTGTTTAACTTTTCCGATGAAGCTTTGCAAAAACTTGGCATCGAATTAGTAGAAGGCTGGCTACCTGAAAACGAAAATGAAGTAGTAATTTCAAGCCAGTTAGTAGAAAATGAAAATTTTGATTTTACTATTGGTTCAAGAATCTCATTGCCAATGCAAGGAGAAGAAAATATTACTAAAGACTATTCTCTTGTTGGTATAGTAAATATTACAAACCAGCAAATTGAGCCAATGACTTCCACCACTGCTACTGATAAATATTATACTTTTATTTCGCACATTGATAATAATAATTTAAACGGCAATTATAATATTTATTTACGCTTTTATGATTTATCTAGCAGAATTGATACTCTTGTTAATATTTTAGAAATGGATGAAGATACTTACAAAGAATTAGAAGCAAAAACTGTAAGTGAAACAGAAGAAAATATATTAAAATACGAGAACAACAAATATGAATGTTCTCCTAATAATAACTTAATTATGATGGAGTTAGGCAATGATTATGATCAGACTTCTCAAATGTTGTATGCAGTTGCTATAGTTATTTTAATAATCATTATTTTAACCTCTGCATATTGTATAAAAAATAGTTTTAACATATCTATTACAGAAAAAGTTAAACAATATGGTATGCTTGCATCTATTGGTACAACTCCTAAACAAATTAGAAGAAATGTTCTATATGAAGCTCTTATTTTAGGAATCATCGGCATACCTATTGGTATTTTGCTTGGAATAGGCTCAATTTATTTGCTTTTACAATTTATACAAAATAAATTGATGGACGAAATATTTGGTATGAAATTTATCTTTTCTACTAATATAATTGCTATAGCCTTTGCAATAGTGTTTAGCGTTTTAACTATTTACTTATCTGCAAGAAAATCTGCAAGAAAAGCTTCTAAAATTTCACCAATGGAAGCTATTAGGAGTAACAAAGACATAAAAATAAAATCTAAAAAGATTAAATCTCCAAACTGGATAAAAAAACTATTTGGCATTGGTGGACTTATTGCGTATAAAAATTTAAAACGAAATAAAAGAAATTATAGAACTACTGTAGTATCAATTATTATGAGTGTATCTGCATTTATTGCAATAATCACATTTAACAATTATGCTTTTGAAGTAGTTGATTTGTATTTTGATAATTATGATTTTAACATTTATATAAGTGGAGAGAGTTACCATGATTTATTAGAAATTGTTCAAGATTCAAATATAGAGACGTATTCTTTAACCAGGATTGTCCCTATTAATATAGAAAGTGGTGAAGAGCATTTTTCTAATGATGTAAGAACTCTAAATACAAGAAATAGGTATAATTATCCTACAATTACTTTAAAGTCTTTTGGCGATGAAGAATATGAGAGATATATTAACAAATTAGGGCTAAATTATGAAGAGGTAAGAGATAAAGGCGTATTGGTTGATTATATAACAGACTATGCCGAAATAGAAGGCAAAAATAAAGTAGTTACATTTAGAATATATGACTATATAGAGGGGGACACTATAAAATTTTCTGCTCTTGATGAAACTAAAACATTTAATATAGAATTAGCTTATGTCACAAATGAAGTGCCTCTAGGATTTTATGGTATAAGTTCTGGAATTAGTATGGGAAATGAAGCAATTTTAATTGTTAGTGATGAATTTATGGATGAATATAGTAACGAATTGGTAAGTCAAATTGGAGAATTAACAGATACTGAGCTTAACTTTCCTTCCGACTTATATATAGTTACTGACAACAGCGAAGAACTATTAGAATACATTGAAGAAAATTATTCAGACAATTATTATTACATAGAGAATGTAGACGAAAGAGGTATAGAGCAAAGAGCAATCTTTACAACAATTTCTATTTTCCTATATGCATTTATTATAGTAACTGCACTCATTGGAATAACAAATATTTTTAACACAATTACAACTAGTATGGAGCTTAGGCAGAAGGAATTTGCAAACTTAAAATCTATTGGTATGACTAAAAAGGAATTTAATAAAATGATTTTACTAGAAAATGTATTTTTAGGCTTTAAGTCTTTAATTATAGGCATTCCTCTAGGTCTAGTATTTTCGTATATAGTTCATATAGCATTTAGCACAAATATTATTATGGAATATATGCTTCCTGTAAATGGTATAATTATTTCAATTGTCGCAGTATGTATTATACTTGGTCTAATTATGCTATACACATTAAGAAAAATTAATAAACAAAATATTATTGAAACAATTAGAAGAGATAATGTTTAAGGAGGAAAAAATGGATTGGACAATAGAACAGAAACAAGCGATATATGAAGGAGGAAATAATATTTTAGTTGCAGCTGCTGCACGGAAGTGGTAAGACAGCTGTACTTGTTGAGCGTATTATAAATAAGGTTATAAATGAAAATGTGGATATAGATAAAATATTGGTGGTTACTTTTACAAATGCAGCAGCAAGTGAAATGAGAGAAAGAATTTTAGATGCCATATATAAGAAACTTGAAGAAAATCCTGATTCTATTAATTTACAAAGACAGATAACATTGCTAAATAAAGCAAGTATTTGTACAATCCATTCCTTCTGTTTAGATGTAATTCGTAATAATTTTTATGAAATAGATGCTTCAGCTAATTTTAGAATTGGTGACACTGCTGAAATAGAGATGCTAAAAAGTGAAGTGCTAGAAGAAATTTTTGAACAAAAATATATGAATGCTGATAAGGGATTTATTAAATTAGTAGAAACATATACAGATTATAGAGGAGACGAAAAACTACAGGAGATAATTTTAAATATATATAAATACATACAAAGTAATCCTTTTCCAGAAAAATGGTTAAATGAAAAGGCAGAAGAGTTTAATATAGATACTGATTCTGATTTTTCGAGTACCACTTGGGGGAAAATTATATTATCTCATATTCAAGATGAAATAGATAATATGATTATACAGCTAGAAAAGGTAAAAAAAGATACTCTAAAATTTACTGAACTTGAAAAATATTCAAAAGTATTACAAGAAGATATAAATAGCTTAAGTAATATTAATTTAGAAAACTGGGACAAAGCATACGATAGTATAAATGAGGTTACTTGGAGTAAATGGCCAGTGGATAAAAAAGTAACTTTAGATATAAAAAATGAAGCAAAAGAAGTGAGAGATAAAGTAAAAAAGCAGTTTTCTGGAATTGAATTAAAATATACTTCAAGAGAAGCGATAGAAGATATTGCATCTATGTATGGGATACTTAATGAATTAAAAAAAATAATTTTGGAATTTTCTTTGGAGTTTGCAACCAAAAAGAAAGAAAAAAATATCATAGACTTTAATGACATAGAACATTTCGCTTTGCAAATACTAGTAAATGAAAATGAGAAACCAACGAATGTTGCGGATAAATATAAAGAGCAATTTGAAGAAATTTTGATTGATGAGTATCAAGATAGTAATTTAGTTCAAGAAAAAATATTAACAAGCATATCAAGAGGAAATAATATCTTTATGGTAGGAGATGTTAAGCAAAGTATATATAAATTTAGACAAGCAAGGCCAGAGCTTTTTTTAGAGAAATACTCTAAATATAACTTGAAAAGTGAAATAAATGTGGAAAGCGCAGGAATAAAGATACAGTTGTTTAAAAACTTCAGAAGTAGAAAAAATGTACTTGATATAACTAATCTTGTATTTGAAAATATAATGAGTGAAAAGCTTGGTAATGTAGAGTATAATGAGAATGAATATTTAAACTATGGTGCTGACTATCCAGAGCCAGATAAGGAAGTACAACATGCAGGAATTGCAGAACTGCATATTATTGATTTAAAGGAACAGGAAGAAGATTATTATACGTTAGGAAATGAATCATCAGAGGGAAGAAATGATGCTTTAGAAGAAAATAATAATAGATTGATTGAACAGAAAAATAATTTAATGGATGGCGAAAATATTTCTACATTAAATGCTAAGGCAGAAAAAGAAAAAAATCCATTAAAACTCGAAACAGCTATACTAAATCAAGAGGATAGTAGATTAGTAAAAAGCGAAGAAGACACAGATGAAAATGAAGAGAGAATAGAAGATGCAGTTTTAGAAGCAAGGTTTGTAGCAAAGCAAATACAGAAACTATTAAATAGCGATTACCATGTGTATGATAGAAAAAATGGATATAGGACAATTAGACCAAGAGATATTTGTGTGCTCTTAAGAGCTACATCTGTGTTGGCACCAATTTATGAGAAAGAAATATCAGAACTTAACTATCCAGTTTTTAGCGATAGTTCTAGTACATATTTGGAATCTATGGAAGTAGAAACAATAATGTCCCTTCTAAAGGTTATAGATAACCCTTTACAAGATATTCCACTAGTTACGGTATTAAGGTCAAATATTTTTGGATTTACTGATAATGATTTGATGCAAATTAGGCTTACTGATAAGAGATGTTTATTTTATGAAGCTATGCTAAAATCTAGGATTAGTGTAGATAATAAATTAAGGCACAAAATTGATGGGGTAATAGAAAAACTAAAACAATGGAAAGCAGAAGAAAAATATTTGCCATTGGATGAACTAATATGGAAAATATATTTAGATACAGGATTCTATAACTATGTAAGCTTACTTCCAAATGGAAATTTAAGACAAGCTAATTTAAAAATGCTTTTTGAAAAAGCAAAACAATATGAAAAAGCAAGTTTTAAAGGTTTATTTAACTTTATAAACTTCATAAATAAAGTAAAAACAAGTAGTGGAGATTTATCAACAGCTAAAATAATTGGAGAAAATGATGATGTAATTAGAATTATGAGTATTCATAAAAGTAAAGGCCTAGAATTTCCAGTAGTTATTTTGGCGAGCACTGGCAAAAAATTTAATATGCAAGATTTAAATACCCCCATATTACTTCATCAAGATATAGGATTTGGAATACAATTTATAGATTCTGAAAAGAGAATAGAGTATAGTACTTTGACAAAAGAGGCCATACGAATTAAATCAAGAGAAGAAACTATCTCAGAAGAAATGAGAGTATTGTATGTTGCATTAACTAGAGCAAAGGAAAAACTTATTATAACGGGTATGAGCAGAGATTTGAATAAAGCATTAAAAGACAAAGAAAAACAAATTGAGATGTACAATAAAAGTAGTTTTGTTCAGGTTTCTATAGACAATTTAGAAAATGTAAAGAAACCAGAATCAAAGATAGAAAGAAATGTTGTTGGAAAATATATTTCATATCTGGACTGGTTAGAGCTTGTATATGAATATAATAAAGAAAATGGAGTAAGTAGCATTATTGATTTACATACATATAATAAAGCTGACCTTATAAAAGACATGAAAGAGGAGCAAAATGAAACTTTAGATATAGCAAAAGTAATCATGGAAAAAGCAAGAAATATAGAGAAAAGTGATTCTGATAAGGTAATAGATAAACTGCAATGGAAATATAAATATCTAGCTTCTTCTAAGATACCAACAAAAACATCGGTTACAAAACTAAAAGAATTAGAAGCGGAAAATGAAGAACATGATATAGAAGAGTTAATAGAAATGGCTAAAAATAAGGGAGAACCAACAATAAAATTAACAGCAAAGCCTAAATTTATGGAACGAGTTCAAGCTTTAAATTCAGCACAAATAGGTACACTAATGCATCTATGTATACAGAAACTAGATGAGAAAAAAGAGTATACTTTAGAAGATATAAAGGAATTTATACAAGATTTAAAACAAAGAAATATTATATCCGAATTAGAAGCTAAGAGTGTAAATATAAATATGCTATATAATTATACTAAATCATCACTATGGCAAGAGCTAAAAAAGGCAAAAGAAATACACAAAGAACAGCCATTTTATATTAATATTCCTGCTAATAAAATTTATGATGAGGCAGAGGAAAATGAAACAATTTTAGTACAAGGTATAATAGATTTATACTATATAAATAAAGAAGGAAAGCTAATACTGGTGGATTATAAAACAGACTATGTAACAAATGGTGATGTGAGCAAATTAGAGGAAAGGTATAGAGTACAATTAGACTTATACAAAATAGCACTAGAAAATGCAACAGGAAAAAAAGTAGATAAAGCAATGATTTGGGCATTGAATCAATAAAATTAAAACATACATTACTCAGACATTTAAAAACAAGCTGTGAATCGTAACACCATTTTAAGAAAAGGTTAATTTTTTTGCATTTTCTCTTTAAAAAATAATGAATTTGTAGTAAAATATTTAGTATACTGTAAATTTTAAAGGAGAAACTGATGAATAAAAAATGGGAATGCTATGAAATAGATGAGATTAAAGTAAATGAGTTAATTAATAATTATGGGATAAATAAAATTTTGGCTAGAATACTTGTTAACAAGAAAATAACCAAAAAAGAAGACATAGATTTATTTATGGCTCCTACAAGAAAGGATTTTCATGACCCATTTTTGTTGCCAGATATGGAAATAATAGTAGACAGAATTCTAAAAGCAATAGGGCTTAAAGAAAAAATAATTATTTATGGTGATTATGATGCAGATGGAATTACAAGTGTTACAGTACTTAAAAGCTTTTTAGAAGAAAGAGGATTAGAAGTAAGTTCATATATACCTAATAGATTAGACGAAGGCTATGGATTAAATAAGGAAGCTATAAAAAAAATTCATGATGATGGGTTTAAACTAATAGTAACAGTTGATTGTGGAATATCTGGAATAGAAGAAGTAGATTATGCAAACTCCTTGGGAATGGAAATATTGATAACAGACCATCATGAGCCTGCAGAAATATTACCAAAGGCACTAGCTGTGGTAGATGCTAAAAGAAGGGATAATAAATATCCATTTAGTCAATTAGCAGGAGTTGGAATTGTTTTTAAATTAATCCAAGCGATTTCTATAAAATTAAACTTAGATGAAAAAGAATTTTTAAAATATTTAGATATAGTATGCATAGGGACAATATCAGATATAGTACCATTAATAGATGAAAATAGAGTTATTGCAAAATTGGGATTAAAACTAATTGCTCAAACTAAAAACATTGGGTTAAAAGCATTGTTAGAAGTTACAGGATTTAGAAATATAGACTCAGGAACCATATCTTTTGGAGTAGCACCAAGAATTAATGCATGTGGTAGAATGGGAAATGAAAAACTTGCATTGGATTTGTTTTTATGCAAAGATTACGAAGAAGCTAAAAAGTTAGCTATCAAACTAAATGAATATAATATTGAAAGACAGAATATAGAAAAGAGAATTTTTGATGAAGCAGTAGAAAAAATAGAAGAAGAAGAAAAAGAAAAATCTTGTATAATTGTTGAAAAAGAAGGATGGCATCATGGAATAATAGGAATTGTAGCATCAAAAGTAACAGAAATGTACTTTAAGCCTTCTATATTAATTTGTTTTGACAATAATGAGGGAACAGGTTCTGGAAGAAGTGTGCCAGGATTTGATTTACATGATGCTTTAACAAAATGTAGTAACCACTTAGAAAAATTTGGCGGTCATTCTATGGCAGTAGGGGTAACTCTAAAGAAAAATGAATTTGAAAGCTTTAAGAAAGAATTAGAAGAATATGCTAAACAATTAGAAGTAGATAAAATAGTACCAGTAATTAATATAGATAGTGAATTATGTTTAAGAAATGTGGATATTGAAAGTGTAAAAAGCCTAAAGATGCTAGAACCATTTGGAGAAGCAAATAAAATGCCACTATTCTTATTTGAAAATTTAAAAATAAACTCAATAAGAACAGTATCGGAAGGCAAGCATTTGAAATTAACATTAAAAGATGACAACTATATGGTAAATGCAATAGGTTTTAATATGGGAGAATTATCGGAAAAGTTTTTACTAGATGATAGAGTTGACATTGTAGGAAATTTAGACATTAATTCATTCAATGGAATGGAAAATATACAAATTATAATAAAAGACATGCGTAAATCGTACTAAAGGGGGGATTTCATATGTCAGAATATAAAGATGTAACAATAGAAGATATAATCGCGATAGTAAAAAAGAAAAAAGGAAGACGTGACTTAAAACTGATTCAAAGAGCATATGAGTTTGCCAAAGAAAAACATGGTGACCAATTAAGAAAATCAGGTGAACCATACATGATTCACCCTGTTCAAGTTGCGTATACACTTGCCGATTTGGGATTAGACGATAACACAATATGTGCAGCTCTTTTACATGATGTACTAGAAGATACGAATACAACTTATGATGATTTAGAAAAAGAATTTAATGAAGAAATTGCATATATGGTAGATGGGGTTACTAAACTTAGTAAATTACAATATGCAAGCATTGAGGAACAACAAGTAGAAAACTATAGAAAAATGTTCTTAGCAATGGGAAAAGACATACGTGTAATCCTTATAAAACTTGCAGATAGACTTCATAATATGAGAACTTTAAAATATTTGTCACGTGATAGGCAGATTGCAAATGCAAAAGAAACAATGGAACTATATGCCCCACTTGCTAATAGACTTGGTGTATATTCTCTAAAATGGGAGTTGGAAGACTTATCTTTTAAATATTTATATCCAGAAGATTTTAGAGAAATTGTCGAAGGAATAGATAAAAAAAGAGAAGAGAGACTAAAATTTATAGAACTTATAATGGAGCAAATTAAGGAAGAATTAAAAAAACAGAAAATTGATGCAGAAGTAACTGGAAGAGCAAAACATTTATATAGTATTTATCGAAAAATGAAAAGAGATAATTCTACATTAGATCAAATATATGACTTATTTGCATTAAGAATTATTGTAAATTCAGTAAAGGATTGCTATGCCGCACTTGGGGTAGTGCATGATTTATATAACCCAATGCCAGGAAGGTTTAAAGATTATATTGCAGTTCCGAAACCAAATATGTATCAATCACTCCATACTACTTTAATAGGACCAAAAGGTACACCATTTGAAGTACAAATTCGTACATGGGACATGCATAGAGTAGCAGAATATGGTATTGCCGCACATTGGGCGTATAAAGAGTCGAGCTTTTTTAGTGGAAAAAAGGCAAATGTTAAAGTAGAAGAAGATAAACTCGCATGGGTAAGAGAAACTCTAGAATGGCAAAGTGAAATGCAAAACCCAGAAGAATTTATGCAAACTTTAAAAAAAGAGTTATTTGAAGACGAAGTATATATATTTACACCAAAAGGGGCAATAAAAGTACTTCCAAAAGGAGCAACACCAATTGATTTTGCTTATCAAATACATGAAGAAATAGGAAATAAGATGGTAGGTTGCAAAATAAATAGCAAAATGATGCCAATCATTACGAAATTAAATAATGGAGACATAGTAGAGATTATAACATCCGATCAATCAAAAGGACCAAGTAGGGACTGGCTAAAATTCGTAAAAAGTTCAAGAGCAAGAAACAAAATATTAACATGGTTTAAGAAAAATTTACGAGAAGAAAATATTGAAAAAGGAAAAGATTTAATCGAAAAAGAATTAAAGAAAATAGGAATGAAGCATGAGGATTTAT
This sequence comes from uncultured Clostridia bacterium, assembly GCA_944392065.1. Lineage (GTDB taxonomy): Bacteria > Bacillota > Clostridia > TANB77 > CAG-508 > CALXVA01. The sequence goes on from CALXVO010000003.1 coordinate 12,919, forward strand.
TAAAGCCTGAGTTTATACAAGTGGTACTTAATAGGTATAAATACAATACAGTAGAAGATATGTACTCAAGTGTTGGATTTGGTTCTAATACAGCAGGAAAAATAATAGCAAGAATGCTCGAAGAATATAGAAAAGTACATAAAGAGGATGATATAGAAAAAACATTAGAAGAACTTACAAAAGAAAAAGTACATAAAGAAAAACCATCACAAAATGGAATTATTGTAAAAGGGATAGATAACTGTTTAGTTAAGTTATCTAAATGTTGTAATCCAGTACCAGGAGATGAAATAATAGGGTACATAACTAGAGGAAGAGGAGTTTCAGTTCACAGAACAGATTGCGTAAACACAAAGAAACTATTAGAAGAGGGCAATAGAATAATTGATGTTTACTGGAGTGACAGTAAAAAAACTACATACAGTGTTGACATAGAAATCTATGCAAATGATAGGAATGGACTTCTTGCAGATATAATAACAGTATTAGGGAATAATAAATGTGCAATAATGGCAGTAACATCAAAAGCGTCAAAAGAGAAAATTGCTATAACCGAATTAACAATAGAAGTAGAAAATATAGAAAGATTAAATAGCGTATTAAAGGCTTTAAGAAAAATCGATAGTGTATATGAGGTAAAAAGAAGAAAACAATAATTCCAATTTGGGGACAGGCGTATTTGTCCACTTTTCCAAAATAATGGTATACTTTTATATTTCATGGGATATCTCGCTAGAAATTAAGGTTTATTGGTATCCTTTTAAAAACCTAAATATGTTATACAAGGAATGGGATACTTTAAATGATTTTAAAACAATTAAGATTAAATTCTATTTTAGAAAATATAGTTACAAATTGTTATATTATAGAAGATGAAGATACAAAAGAAACTATGGTTATTGACCCAGGAGGGGAACCAGAGAAAATAATCGAATTGCTTGATGCATTAGAAGCAAAATTAAAATACATATACTTAACACATTGCCATGGAGATCACATAGGAGCAGTAAAAGAAATAAAAGATAAAAGATTTGGTAAGATTCTAATACATTCAGATGATTATAATGGATTAAACAATCCAAGTATTAACTTGACTGGGCTTTTAGCTACAGTATCAATAAGCATAGAGGCAGATTCAAGAGTAAATGATGGAGACATATTACATATAGGAAATTTAGAATTTAAAGTAATTCATACACCAGGGCATACAAAAGGTGGGAGTAGTCTTTATTGTGAGAAAGAAAAAATGTTATTTTCAGGAGATACAATATTCAAAGGAATGTGGGGAAGAACGGATTTGCCAACAAGTAATTTTGAAGATATAATGAAATCAATATCAAATAAACTGCTAGTACTACCGGATGATACTATAATATATCCAGGACATGGAACATCAACAAGAATTATAGAAGAAGAACCAATTTACTATAATTTAATGCCAGGTGAGGCATAGGTTGGTAAATAGGGCATCAACTCGGGAAAGGTACAGATTAATGAAACGGGACAAAAAAGACTATCAAAAATTAGAGGAGGATTTGATGAGAGTAGAACCAAGAACATTACCAGGATTTATGGAGTTATTGCCAAATGAGCAAATTCAATTTAATAGTATGGTGGATAAAATTAGAAAATCGTATGAAAGATTTGGATTTCTTCCGATAGATACACCAATTATTGAAATGGCTGATGTACTCCTTGCGAAAGCAGGAGGAGAAACAGAAAAACAAATATATCGTTTTAATAAAGGAGAAAATGATTTAGCACTACGTTTTGATTTGACCGTACCACTTGCTAAATATGTTTGTGAATATAAAAATGATATTACTTTTCCTTTTAAAAGATACCAGATAGGAAAAGTGTATAGAGGAGAAAGACCACAAAAAGGCAGATATAGAGAATTTTATCAATGTGATATTGATATTATTGGAGATGGAGAGCTAAGTATTATTAATGATGCAGAGATGCCTAGTGTTATTTATACCACCATTAAAGAATTGGGATTTGACGATTTTACTATTAGAATAAATAATAGAAAAATTTTAAATGGATTATTTGAAGAATTACAACTACAAAAAGAATCAGTAGAGATAATGAGAATAATTGATAAGCTTGAGAAAATTGGAAAAGATAATGTAATTGAATGCTTAAAAGATTTAAAAATAGAAGATAGCAAGATAAACAAGATAATTACATTCTTGGAAATAGATGGTACTACGGATGAAAAAATAGTAGCATTACAAAACTTGAATTTCTCAAATGAACTATTTAAGCAGGGACTAGATGAATTAACTAAAGTAGTAGAATATGTAAGATTGTTTGGGGTTCCTGATACTAATTTTAAAGTTGATTTAACAATTGCTAGAGGTTTGGATTATTACACTGGAACAGTATATGAAACATTTTTAAATGACTATCGAGAGGTTGGAAGTGTTTGTTCAGGTGGAAGATATGATAATTTAGCAGAATTCTATACTGATAAAAAGTTACCAGGAGTAGGGGTATCTATTGGATTAACGCGTTTGTTTTATAAATTAAATGAATTAAATATAGTAAAAGAAAAAGAAAAATCAATTTCTAGAGTACTAGTTGTATCCATGAATGAAAATCCAAGCATAGCATTAGAAGTGGGAACAAAGATTAGACAAGCTGGAGTAAATGCAGATGTATATTTAGAAGATAAAAAAATAAAATCTAAATTTAAATATGCAGATAAACTCAAAATTCCATATGTTGCCATAATAGGAGAAGAAGAAGAGAAAAATGGTACTGTAAGTTTAAAAAATATGCAAACAGGAGAGCAAGAAGAGGTAAGCTTAGAAAAAGCAATCGAAATGCTAAAAAGTATTAGCTAGTAACAAAAAATATAGCCTAAATTCAATTCTTAGGTTATATTTTTTTGCGTACAAGAATATATTTATATATAGTAACTTGTACTAACCATTTCATCTATTATGAAGAACGAAAAGAGTTAATGGTAAACGTGAGCTAAACTTTCTTAAAAGGTAGAATAATTGATAGGTAATTTTTAAGTGGAACAAAACTACCTTGGCTATATTAGAATAAATAAGAAAGGATACATATATGATAAATTTAGCAGTAATTGAACTTAAGGATATAATTAAATATTTTATAAAAATAACAATGCTAATAGCAGTTATAGTGGGACTTACTAAATATTTTTCTGGTTTTAAAACTAAATTAAATATAGATAAGAGTTCATTTTTAGCATGTTTAGATACAGTTATCCCAAGCATTAGAAGTGTAAATAAAAAAGCAGAAGAAAGTACAAAAGCTAAAATAGAACCTTTAAAAATGGTATTAAGTGTAGAATTGGGAATGATAGATAGTATAGAAAAATCCATAAGTGAAAATACTAACAATGAAACAAATAATGAGACTAATAGTATTATAGAAGAAAATAATACACAAAACGAAGTTATAAAAGAAGCAGAAACGGATTTAAAAACAGAAGTACTAGAAAATAATGTTCCAGAAAAATATACAGTGGAGTATAATGGCGTAAAAATACGTAATGAAACAGATAATATAAAACTAACAGAAGAAATGCTTCTGCCAAATGTGAATATAAATACAAAGAATATTTTAATATATCATACACATACTTGTGAAAGCTATACTCCAACAGAAAATTATCAATATGAGGCTTCAGGCAATTTTAGAACAAAAGATATAAATTATTCAGTGGCAAGAGTAGGAACAGAACTTACCAAATATTTACAGTACTACGGATATAATGTGATTCATGATACAACAATATATGATTCGTCCTATAGTCAATCTTATGATAGATCTTTAAAAGGAGTAGCAAAACTATTAGAAGAAAATGAAGATACAGATATTTTGTTTGATATACATAGGGATGCTATAGGAGACAGTTCATATGCTCCTACTGTGAAAATCGGCGATGAAGAAGTGGCACAAATGATGTTTGTAATTGGAAGTAACGGAGGAGGAAGCGAACATGATAACTGGAATGAAAACTTGAAGCTTGCAATAAAGATACAAGAAAAGGCAAATGAGATGTATCCCGGACTATTTAAACCAATAATATTAAGAGATAGTAGGTATAATCAGCAATTGGCAAATGGAGCAAGTATAATCGAAGTTGGAGCAACAGGAAATACAATGGAGCAATGTTTAGCTAGTATGAAGTATTTATCCAAAGTATTAAGTGAAGTATTGGCTTAAAATACCAAAATTTTTTCCGAAACTACTTGAATAAAAATCATTTGTATAATATCATATATTAAAAGTGCTAATATAATATACAAAGGAGGAAGTTTATGGGAAACATTAAAGTAGATTTTAAAAATGCAAGAGTTTTTGAAAAAAATGTAATGAAATATGCTAAACAAGTTTTAGAAATACATAAAAAATTACATGAAAAAGCAGATGATAAGAAAGAACTTTGTGGATGGCTTAACTTACCATCTAATTATGATAAAGAAGAATTTGATAAAATAAAAAAGTCCGCAAAGAAAATTCAGTCAAATTCAGACATACTATTAGTAATAGGAATAGGTGGTTCTTACTTAGGAGCAAGAGCTGTAATAGAGTCACTTACCAATACTTTTTATAATATGCAAGAAAAACAACTAAGAAAAACACCTCAAATTTTATATGTTGGCAACAACTTAAGTACAAATTATATAAATGATTTGATTGATTATATAGGCGATAAAGATATATCAATAAATGTTATATCAAAATCGGGAACGACAACAGAACCTGCAATTGCATTTCGAATTTTTAGAGAAATAATGGAAAACAAATATAGTTTAAAAGAAGCCAGGAGCAGAATTTATGTGACAACAGATGCAAAAAAAGGAGCATTAAGAGAACTTGCTAAAAAAGAAAAATATACAACATTTGTAATACCAGACAACATAGGAGGAAGATATTCGGTACTTACAGCAGTGGGGCTGTTACCAATTGCAGTTGCTGGAATAAATATAGATAGACTAATGGAAGGGGCAAGAATTGCTCAAGATAGATATTCAGACAAAAACTTAAAATACAACGAATGCTATAAATATGCAGTTATAAGAAATATGCTGTACGAGAAAGAAAAAGACATAGAAATTTTAGTAACATATGAACCAAAGATGCATTATTTTATAGAATGGTGGAAGCAATTATTTGGCGAAAGTGAAGGAAAAGAGCAAAAAGGCATATACCCTTCAGGAGCAGAGTTCACAACAGATTTACACTCTTTAGGGCAATATATTCAAGAAGGAAGAAGAAATTTATTTGAAACTGTTATCAATATAGAAGAATCAAAAAATAATATCACTATGAAACTAGAAGAAGATGATTTGGATAATTTGAATTATTTAGAAGGTAAAACTTTAGATTTTGTAAATAAAAAAGCAATGGAAGCTACAATAGAAGCACATACAGCAGGTGATGTTCCAAATATAAAGATAAATATCGAAAAATTAGACGAAAATAATGTTGGACAATTAATATATTTCTTTGAATTAGCATGTAGCATGTCTGGTGAAATACTAGGAATAAATCCATTTAATCAACCGGGAGTAGAAAAATATAAAAAGAATATGTTCCGATTATTAGGAAAACCGGGGTATACTAAATAGTTTTAAATTAAAGGTAGAGTTGGATTTGTTAAAATCCAGACCAGATGCATATTTCTTGGATTTTCTAGTATGTTATATACATATTACCTAGGTTTAAGGCTGAAATTTCTGTAACACCATTATCCTGTAACTAAAACAAAGCGAAAATTTAAAAATGTATTGACATAATACTAAAATTGGTTGTATAATAAGTATCATAGTAAAAAACATAAATGAGACAAAGTAAAATAAAGGTTGTTTCGAGAGAGGAATAGTCATAGGCTGAAAGCTATTCTAAATAAACGTATTTGAAAAACTACCTCATTGTTTCTAGAAAAAATAACTTGGACAAAAGGGACAGACCTAAAAATTAAAAAGTAGGAAAAATGTACAAGTTAAAAAGCTAGACGTAAGCTTGCGTTAAAAGTTAATGAAGTAAAACAAAGGGTGGAACCGTGTTTATAAGCACCCCTCTGGCAGTTATTGATATTGCCTAGAGGAGTGCTTTTTTGTGCAAAAGGGGACGGGCTTATTTTGCACGATTAATATTATATTTTTATAATTAATTTATGAAAAAAGTTAAACTTGTGCAAAATAAGCCCGTCCCCTTTTGCACAAAAAAAGAAAGGAAGTTGATTGTATGAAAATTATATTAAAAGATGGCTCTGTAAAAGAGGTAAAAAAAGGAATTAGTGTATTAGAATTAGCAAAAGAAATAAGTGAAGGATTGGCAAGAAATGCTACTTGTGCAAAAGTAAATAGCGAAGTAAAAGACTTAAGATATCAAATTGAGGAAGATGCAGAAGTAGAAATTCTTACCTTTGATAATAGTGAAGATGGAAAAAAGGCATATTGGCATACTACTTCACACATTATGGCACAAGCAGTAAAAAGAATTTATGGAAATGATGTAAAATTAACAATAGGACCTGCAATAGCAAATGGTTTCTATTATGATTTTGATGTAAAAGAAAATATTTCATCCGATGATTTTGAAAAAATAGAAGCGGAAATGAAGAAAATTATAAAAGAAGATTTACCAATAGAAAGATATTCTCTTCCAAGAGAGGAAGCTATCAAGTTCATGAAAGAACAAGGAGAAGACTACAAAGTAGAACTAATAGAAGAACTTCCAGAAGGAGAAGAAATTTCTTTCTATAAACAAGGTGAGTTTACCGACCTTTGTGCTGGTCCACATTTAATGAGTACAGGAAAAGTAAAAGCAGTAAAAATATTATCTGCATCAGGTGCTTACTGGAGAGGGGACGAGCATAATAAAATGCTTCAAAGATTTTATGGAATATCATTCCCTAAAGCAAGTCAGCTTGAAGAATATTTAAATATGTTAGAAGAAGCTAAAAAACGTGATCATAAAAAACTAGGAAAAGAATTGGAATTATTTATGATAGCACCAGAAGGACCAGGATTCCCATTCTTCTTACCAAAGGGAATGGTACTTAGAAATGTACTAGAAGATTTTTGGAGAAATATTCACAGAAAAAATGGATATGTAGAAATAAAAACTCCTATGATATTAAATGAAGAATTATGGCATCGTTCTGGACATTGGGACCACTACAAAGAAAATATGTACACAACAAAAATAGATGGAGTAGATTACGGAATAAAACCAATGAACTGCCCTGGAGGAATGCTTGTATATAAGAGTAAAATGCGTTCTTATAAAGATTTACCAATTAGAGCAGGTGAGCTTGGATTAGTTCATAGACATGAAAAATCTGGAGAGTTAAATGGATTATTTAGAGTAAGATGCTTTACCCAAGATGATGCACATATCTTTTGTTTGCCAGAACAAATAGAAGAAGAAATCTCAAGAATTATAAAACTTGTAGATGAAGTATATAGCATATTTGGATTTGAATATACATTAGAATTATCTACAAGACCAGAAGATTCTATGGGATCGGATGAGCAATGGGAAATGGCAGAAAGTGCATTAAAGAAAGTTCTTAAAGATTTAAATATGCCATATGAATTAAACGAAGGAGATGGAGCTTTCTATGGACCAAAAATAGATTTCCATATTAAAGATTCTTTAGGACGTGAATGGCAATGTGGTACAATACAATTAGATTTCCAAATGCCAGAAAGATTTGACTTAACATATATTGGTGAAGATGGAGAAAAACATAGACCAGTTATGCTTCATAGAGTTATCTTTGGAAGTATTGAAAGATTTATAGGAGTTTTAATAGAAAACTATGCAGGAGCATTCCCAACATGGCTTGCACCAGTACAAGTAGAAGTTTTACCAATTGCAGATGCACACATTGATTATGCTAATGAAGTGAAAGCAAAATTAGAAGATGTTGGCATAAGAGTAGAAGTAGATAGCAGAAACGAAAAAATAGGATATAAAATAAGAGAAGCACAACTTCAAAAAATTCCATATATGTTAGTGCTTGGCGATAAAGAAAAAGAAGCAGGAACAGTTGGAGTACGTTCTAGAAAAGATGGAGACATTGGTGCTATGGATATCGACGAATTTATTGCAAAAGTGGTAGAGGAAATTGATACGTTTGCAAAATGAGAAATTGGGGACTGTCCCCAATTTCTCATAATACCAAACGAAAGGAATGAGATAGAAATGGCTAAAATCACGAAAGATACTGAAAAAATAATAGAAAAGAACATGAAATACATTGGATTAAATTTAGATAAATTACCAACATTTCTGAAACAACATGAAAGCCTAAATTTTAGACCTTCTAAATCCTATGATGATACGGTATATAAAGTATATAAATATATAAATATAAAAGAAATAGAAATCTTAATCTCTCCATCCGATCGATTGATGGATTTAAAAGAGAGATACAGTTTATCTAGTCCTATTGTGGAATATTTAGATTCAAATAAAAAAGAAAATATAGAGAAATTTGCTAATTTCTTGAAAATGCTAACAACTCTTAAAGAAGATAGAATCGAAGAAATTGCAAAAGAGCAAGAAGAATTAAATGAAAAAATTCCTTACGAAGTAAAATATCCTAATAATTTTATTTGGCAAATTTATTATTCGGATTATGCTAAAAAATATTTTATGCTTGTCCCTATTAATGAACAGGATAATAATGCTTTATTTTATTTATTAAAAGAACAAATAGCAAATGTGCAAGCAAGAAAGGGAAAATTTATTTTTGCTCCAATTAGTCATTTAGAGTATTCTGGTGAATTTTTAACAAAATCAGAAATCACAGATGTGGAGAATTATCTATGGTATTTTACCAAAGAATGGCCAAATGTATACGAAGTTTATGATAAACAAGGAAATATGTTTATAAAAATAGTAGGAACCACTAGTGTATATGACAAAATGCAAAGTATTTATAGCATTAGCCTAGAAACAAAAGAAGAAGCAGTAGAATTCTATAAGCTATTAAAAGCGATGTTTATTTTAGCAACTGGAGCAAAAGAAGAATATCAATTTATTTTAAAAATAAATGAAACAGGAGACGTGGAATTTTGGGATAAAAATACAAAAATAGAATATGCTAATCTTTCCGAATATATCAGGCTAGAATATTTGGACAAGATTGACACTTTAAAGAAGGAAGAAAAAGAGCAAAAAGAATTAAAAAGAAAATTAAATAAATTTAAAGTTATTATAGAAGATATGACACAAGAATACTTATTAAGACAGAAGCAAATTGCCACTTTCTTAGAATGTAAAAAAACTTTTTTTGGAAGAGTAAGATATTTCTTTAAAAAGAAAAAAGATGAAAAAATAGCACCAAAGCCTATTCGAAAGGAAGAACGTGAAGAAAAGCCAAAAGAAGAGGCTTTAGAGGAATTATATGCTTTAAAACAACAATATACGATAGAAGATTTAATTAATATTTGTACAAAATTAGAAGAAGTAAGAAAAACGAATACCAATCTAAATTTGGACATTAAAGCAATGGAAACCAAAAAAGAAATATTATCCAAGAAAATTGATAATGCAGAACTATATATAAAAGAAATTGATAAACATAAAAAAAGTATTTTTGAATTTTGGAGATTCACAAGTAAAGATGAAATGCAAACTTTAGCAGAAGCGGAAGAAAACGAAGAAGCTGAAAAAACAAAAATGAGAAAATATTTTGACTATGAAACAGATTTAGAAGATTTAGGAAAAATAGTAGATGAGATGCAACGTAGAAAATTATCAAAAAATGAAACGGATGCTATTTTTGCTATTAGAGAGGTACCAGAATCTTTTAAAGAATTAGAAAAGGAAAAAGATACTTCTGTAGAAATATTTGTTGAAAAAGAAGAAGAGGAAGTAAAAAAACAGCAAGCAAGAAGTAAAAAAACAAATGCATTAAATAAAGACTTAACTCGATTGAAAAAAGAATATGAAGAAGATGCAGAAGTAATTAACGCGAAAGATTTTGATATCTTTGGTGGAATGATAGAAGATAAAACAAAAGTAAAAACAATTAATAATGTAAAGCATCGAGAAATTGAAAAAGATAAATATAAAGTGCTAAATATCAATTTAGATACGGATATAAAGGTATATACTGAAAATTTAGAAAGTTATAGACAACTTATCAAAGAAGCACTTAATAAAATACAATCTCCTTATGACATGGCAGTATATTGTGTAAATACGAAAAAAAGTATTGAAGGAATGAATATTTTTAATATTAATCCAGAAGATGCATTACAAAATGAATTAAAAGGGAAAAAATCCAAAATTATTCTTTGCAAAATAAATATAAAAGAAAACACACCTGCCATATTTTATACGAATATTATGTTTTACGATAATTTTAATAAGACTTTGCCAGTGGGAATGAACCTTTCATCTGAAGTATTAATTGATGTGTCAAAATTAAAATTGAAATATGTAAAGGAAGAAAATTTTTATATAAATCACAAAGTAAATGAATTTGATATTAGTACAAAACAAGTGCAAGTCTATGAATATGAAGCCTAAATAAAACACAAAAAATGTTGACATAAGAATAATAACGTTGTATAATGAGTATACTTAACTTAGTGGTATCCTATACCACTAAGAGGAAATCCCTTGCCTATTTAAGTAGGGTATTATGAAGAGGAGAACCCTAGCCTATTTAAGTAGGGTATTATGAAGAGGAGACCCCTAGCCTTATACTGTAGATAGTATTAAAATAGGGTATTAATAAAGAGGAAATTCCTTGCCTATTTAAGTAGGAAAACGGGGGTAAAGATTCTCATGTCTTTACTTCCGATTTTTTAGGAGGAAGAAATGGAGAGATTAAGACTTTATAGAGTTAATATAGATTATATAAAATATTTATATAGTTATGACAATAGAGTACAATATACTCCTGACAAACCGGATAGTTATACACAGAGGAGACCGTATTTAGGTATTGTACTAAAAATAGAAAATTATGATTATTTTGTACCGTTAGAACACCCAAGAAAACAGCATAGGAAAATGAAAAATAACATTTATATTTTAAAAATACATCATGGCAAATACGGAATATTAGGTTTTAACAATATGATTCCTATAAATAAAGAAAACTTGATACAGTTTAACATTAATAAAGAAAACAATAATTATAGAAAAATTTTAATAAGTCAATATCATTTTTGCAATAAGCATATTAATGAAATTAAATTTAAAGCTTTAGAAACGTATAATAGAAGTCAGACAAATAATTTTTTCAAAAAAGTATGTTGCAATTTTAAATTATTAGAAGAAAAATCAAAAAAATTTAAAGTTTAATTCTTTTATGATATTTCAATCTTTGAAATTTCCAAAAAAACAAATTTATAAATATTTAATTATAATAGATTATTAAAGAAAAAAACACAAAAAAACTCTTGACAAAACAAACAAATGGTTGTAGAATAATAACGAACAGAAATTCGTAAAATGGAGGCCGTTATGATATCTACACTACATATTAAAAATATAGGAATTATAGAAGATTTAACCATTGATTTTAATGAAGGTTTTAATGTATTAACAGGCGAGACTGGTGCCGGCAAAACTTTAATTATAGGAGCTCTTGGAATTATAGCAGGTGGAAGATTTTCTAAAGATATGATTCGAAATGGCGAAAAATATTCTTTGATAGAAGCTAGTTTTTTCTGCCCAGAATATCCAGAAGCAGTAGAGGGAAATATTATTGTTTCTAGAGAAATTTATTCCAATGGAAGAAATTCTTGTAAAATAAATGGAAGATTAGTAACGGTAAATGAATTAAAAGAATTTATGGCAAGTATTATTAATATCCATGGTCAACAAGATAATCAAAATTTGTTAAATCCATCCAAACATATTGATTATTTAGACGATTTTATTGGGCAAGAGATGATAGAAATAAAGAATACATATGTAGAATTATTTAAAAGATATCACGAAATAATAATGGAACTTGATAAAAATTATGGAGATGATCAAGAAAAAGAAAGAAAATTGGATCTTCTTAATTATCAATTAAAAGAAATAAAAAATGCTAAATTAAAAGTAGGAGAAGATATTAAGTTACAAGAAGAGCATACCATAATGAAAAACTCCGAGAAATTACAGGAAAACTTACAAGAGATAGATGAAACATTAAATAATCAGGCGATAGAAAGTATTTCTAATTCCATAAGATGTTTAGAAAAAATTTCTTCCTGCGGAGAAGTATATGAGGAAAAACTTACAGAATTAAAAAATATTTATTATGAAGTTCAAGAACTTACAAGAGATATAGCAAGCATGAAAGAAGAAGTATGTTTTGATGAGCAAGAAAGAGATGAAGTAGAAAGACGTTTAGATGAAATTCATTCATTAAAAAGAAAATATGGAAATAGCATAGAAGAAATACTAGCATATAAAGAAAAACTAGAAAAAGAAATTCTAGAAATTGAAAACGTAGATGAAATAAATAAAGTATTAAAACAAGAACAAGAAAAAGTAAAAAAACAAATGCTAGAGTTATGCACTAAAATGAATTCACTTAGAAAAAAGTATGCAACTATTCTTTCAGAAAAAATAAATAATGAACTAAGAGACTTAGAAATGAGTAATGCAAAATTGCGAGTAAAAGTAGAAGCTCAAGGAGAAGAGAAATTTAATAATAATGGATTCGACAAAGTAGAATTTATGATATGTACGAATAAAGGAGAAGAAGAGAAAGAACTTGCTAAAATTGCATCTGGAGGAGAAATGTCTCGAGTAATGCTTGCAATTAAAACAGTGCTTGCAGATGTTGACAAAGTGCTTACTCTTGTGTTTGACGAGATTGATACTGGTATTAGTGGAAAAGCTGCAAAAGCTGTTGGAGAGAAGCTAAAGAGGATTTCACAAACTCATCAAGTTATGGTGGTAACGCATTCTGCTTCTATTGCTGCAAAAGCAACTTATCATTATTATATAAGTAAGAAAACAATAGAAGACAAAACCTATACTGAAATAAAACAATTAAATGAAAGTGAAATGATAGAGGAGATTGCAAGAATAGCTTCTGGAGATGTTACTGATGTATCAATAGCACATGCAAAAGAATTAAAAATGGCATCGTAAAGTGGTGCCACAATTTATGTTTGCCTTTTGTTGTAGCAATGCATATTTTAATTTTATGTTTCCGGCCCCCAACCGCGTACAAACTGTATTATGAGAAATGAGAAATGAGAAATGAGAAATGAGAGATGGGAAATGAGATGTGTGAAGCATTTTGTTATAATCTTTCACATCCCACATCACATATCGCACTTCTCTTAAATGTAAACTTGTTGGTCCCCACCTTAAGCACTCCAACATAAAATTAAAATATGCATTGCTACAACATTCTAGAACCAACTGCGAACTGTTACAAGTTGTTAGTGCTTTTTTTCCAATAATTAGTTTACAAAAATAGCAAAATAGTATATAATATTT
>CALXVO010000004.1 GCA_944392065.1 uncultured Clostridia bacterium
TTCCATTTAATGTAACATTAGAATTTTTTGTTCCTTCTATTTTAAATGGTCCTACTATATAGTTATTTCCTGACTCTTGCAATGTACTTTCTAAATTTTTTGTCAATGTATATCCTGTATTTGTTGTTGGTACATAACCTTTCTCTGCTTCTGCTAATGCAGTATCTACTAAGTAATTATATAAAGTTATTGCATCTAAAGCTCTATAATATCCTTCATCTCCCCAATATTCTTCCGCACTTAGAGCAATGTAGTTATAATCTTCATCTATTCCTGGATCTAAAGTTACATATAATTCAAAAGTATCACTTCCATCCATTTCTACATCATAGCTACTTCCCGTATTAGTAAAATGCCATATTGCTAATTGTTGTACTACATCTATATCATCATCTGTTAGGCTTGTATTGTTTAACCCTGCTGCATTTAATAGTGTTGTTCTATATTCATCTGCTGTATCTCTTACCGTATCATTTGCACCTGGAGCTGGTGCCACATAGGCGTGTTCTAATATCCATAGCAAAGCACTATATGTTGTGCTATCGGTAGGTAATACTTTTCTGTATATATCATTTGAATTAATAAAGTCAGAATCTGTCATATCAAAATATCTAGTATATGGCCTTACTGTAGGTGCTCCATTTCCAAATTCTGATGACCCAAATCCTGGTCCTGCTTTTAAACAATAAATGGTATTATCATAACTAACTGGCGCATCATTGCTGTCGCTAGTTGCCTCTACAATTTTCCATATGTTTTTTCCTAATGCACGATAACCATATCCAGTGCTTCTTAATTGCTTTATAGTAAGATATTTTGGCTCCGATGCAGTTGCTGCATTGGATACATTGAAAATGCTTACTAGCATTATTGTTAATAAAGTTATTATGATTATAAAAGCTAATTTTTTAAGTTTCATATCCATTACCACCTTTTAATTCTTTTACCTTTCTCCTTTTTAACCCTTCTAATATCATATATTCTATATTTTACTTGCCTTTTTTTACTAAGTCAATAGCAATATTTTCCTTACTTTTCCTATATTAAAAAGGTTTTTAAATTATTCTTACGGGTATATAATTTTGGGTTTTCGTCCAAAATATTACAATCATATTACAATTATATTACATTTTTGTAATATTTTCAATGGTTTTGGCTTTTTTTATAGGCAAACTGTTACTACAAATCACAGCCTATTCTAAAATGTCAATGGAAGGATCAATTTTCCCTCCTACTACTAAAAATTACTGCAATTTTATTGCAACCAGATAATTTATATTTTATTTATTTATACCAAAAAATTAATTGTAAATTTTTACTATGTTCGCTTGTTTTTTATTGTAAAATATTGTAATATGTTAGCAACCTTTTCATTGACAGAAAGGCAATCCTTACTCAAGGGTAGAAAGGGGGTTACATACTATGTCATCATACGACTTAATCTTACGATTAATTGAAATGTTACTTGCTGAAAAAGACAAGAACTACCAATTAAGAGATGAAAAGATGAATGACAAAGACTAGGTTGCATACATAGTCGAAAGTGGGAACAAATTGCAGTTTGTTTCTGCTTTTTATTGTTATAGACAACAAAGTCAGATTAGTTTCTTATTTTAGCATAAAAAAGTATGTGTAATTGCAGTTACACACACCAGTTACATATATGTCTCATACGACCTATGAAACATTTGCTTAAGCTAAATATATAATAACATCTTTTTTTGTATTTGTCAAATATTTTTTGAATGCTAAACACTTTTGTAGATATTGTTGTTTCTTCTTTAGATATTGATATATCTGCAATAGGTTGTCCCTGGTATCTTGCTTGTATTAAAATTGTATCTGCTGGGGTAGAGGGTACATCTGATAAATAGAATTGTATTGCCTCATATTTCTTAATTTGTTTGTAGAATTGCTCTAGTAGTGCCTTGTTATCTGTTAGTGTTTCTGATATTTTCTCATAAGTTTGTTGCCAGTCCTTTGACTTCTTCTATATTTAAGGAAAGGTATAAAACGTTGAACTATACTTTGTGGGTAGAATAGCCAAAATAAGAGCAATAATTACGTAATTTTACTATGGTTGCTATGGCAGGTATAATATAAATCCACTATTTCTAGTGGACTTATATCTTAATAATAATCTTCTACTTCTATTATATGGTCGCAAGTAAAAGTTAAGTTATTTCTTACTAATTCTTGAAGTGAATATGTAATTCTTAGAATTACAGTATTATCTCTAAATTCTATTGTTCCATCTACGCCACTCATATCTGTATCATCTGTATTAAAAGTAGCAAAAGTAGCGTTTTGCATAGTAGCTGTTATATCTTCTATTAAGCACATTCTATATATTCCTAAATCAAAAGTGAAAGTGTTGTTGTTTATATCAACTTTCTTTATATTTACTTCATTAGCTCCCTCTGTTTCATCTGTCCAGTGACCTAATACTACATTTTGCAGTAAATATTTCGTATATGTGCCATTCTCTGTGATAAGTTTATCATTATCAATAGTTAAGTCCTCACTTTGTATTTCTAAATCCACGACATTAAACATAATATTATATTGCTTTTCGTAGGTTATATGTACTTTACTTCCTTGACGAGTGTATGTTCCTTGTCTGATAATAACCCTTTTTCCTACTTCTACATATTGTACTTGAGTACCTTGAATTATATAATATTTTACATCTCCACTCTCAATGTTTTCGAATAGCATATACATACCGTTTAATCCTGTCGTATCTGTTGCTTCTAACAATGTTGGTTTCTCTACATTTGTATCTTGGTGCATTGTGAATGTGCACTTGGTACCAACTGGAATATATTGAGATGATGAGTTTGTTATTTCTAAATCTATTTGATTATCTTTAAGTTCTAATGTTCCATATACTCCTTGATAATCTCTATCAATCCATTCTTCACTTGTATTAAAGGTTGCCACGTTACCAGCTTGAATTGAAGCAGTTAGGTGTTCTACCGTAATAAATCCATTTACATATAAGTTAATTGAAAAACTAATGTCATCTCTATATATTTTTTCTATTTCTATACTATTTCTTTCATCTTCACTAGAATACCATTCTCCAATGTATTTCTCTACTATTAAGTCATTAGACTTTACATATACATAATTATTCGTGTTTTGGCTATCTAACAATTTATTTTCTTCATCTATAATTAACTCTTTATTTGTACTAATTGCTTCCGCTGGTAAGTCTGGGTTACTGTGGTCATAATACTCTGTAAACGTTATTTTTATTATCTTATCATCTTTAGTATATGTTCCATTATATTCATCTAAACCTTGGCAATACTCAACCTTTCCGTTATAGAACGAATACCATTCAACATCTCCAGAATTTTTGTCATATATTAAGGGGTAATATCTTCCCTCAAAGTC
Source organism: uncultured Clostridia bacterium (assembly GCA_944392065.1). GTDB lineage: Bacteria > Bacillota > Clostridia > TANB77 > CAG-508 > CALXVA01. The sequence goes on from CALXVO010000004.1 coordinate 3,403, forward strand.
ATCATTGCTCTCTACTATTTCAGTATTCACATTATCTCCGTTTCTAAAGAATAAGAAATATGCTCCTGCTCCTAATAATGATAGAATTATTACTATTATGATTATACCTATTATTTTTCTTTTCTTCTTGTTATGCTTTAGCTTCTTTCCACACTTTGTACAATATACGTTTTCTTCTCCATTTTCTTGTCCGCATCTTTTGCACTTCATAAATAACCTCCACTTATTTGAATACTCCTGTTACTATTAGGACACCTATAAATGAATTTACAATTGTAATGACTAAGCCAGCAGTATTTAATATCATAGATACTTCAGCTTGTGTGAATTTACTATTTATTGGTCTTGGTTTCTTATTCTCTCTTACAGAGAATATAAGACCTATGATACTAACTGGAAATCCTATTATTGGCAAATACCATGCTAAACAACTAATAATACCTAAAACAAAGCCTGTTACATTACTGCCCTCTCTTATAAAAGTAGTGCTTTCGTTATTCTCTGTGCTTATATGTGTACTCTTACCACACTTAGCACAAAATTCTTCTCCGTCCTTAATTTCATTACCACATTTACTACAATACATAATTATTCCCCCTTATGTATTAAGTTATCCTATACTTCTATAATAATAGTCTAACTTATATTACTGTTTAATCAGTTACCTTAATTATAACAATAATAGTTTAATTGTTCAAGTATTGTTTATATGTTTTAAATAATTGCTTTCTTAATATTAAGTGCCATTTTGGGTACAATTCTTTAGAGGTGTATAATTTATGGAATTTGAGAAGTCTAATATTTTACAGGTTATTGGCTCTAATATAAAACGTGCTAGGTTATTGAGAGGTCTTACTCAAGAGGCTTTGAGTGAAGCTTTCATTCTCCATAGGCTTACTCCTTAATCTTAAAATTTACTTCCTTAACTATAAATCTTATATGAAGAATTTTCTTGTGCTTATAGAATTATAACTTGAGTAACATTACTTATTTTATTGCAATTATAGAGTGAGTATTAGATGTTTCCGTTGGTACTACTGGGTTTGGTTTATTGCATTTTACTGCAATTTATTGCAATTTTATTGCAACGTCCGTGATATTCTGTGTTACTCTGTGTTAAGAGCAAAAAAAATTACTGTCCTGTCAGACAGCATTTTCAACACTTTGGGTTATATTGTGATACTTGGTATCACTTTATAATAACCCTTAAAAATGTTATGATATGGAGGCGACACCCGGATTCGAACCGGGGATCAGAGTTTTGCAGACTCGTGCCTTACCACTTGGCTATATCGCCATTTATAATATATATATGCAGTACTTATAATTTTAATTCCATTTTCCTATTAGATAAGAAAGGCATTTCGCCAGGTCAGTCTCTGGAGCAACGGCGAAATACATGTCCTCGCTTTGCTCGGACGGCCCAAAGTAGCCTAACCTTGTTGTATACGGAAAAATCGTTTAAAGTACTGAAATATCAAGAAAAGAGTCGATTTTTCCTATACAATAAAAATGGAGCGGGAAACGGGGTTCAAACCCGCGACCTCTGCCTTGGCAAGGCAGCGCTCTATCAACTGAGCTATTCCCGCATAAATAAATATAATAGCAAATTATTTGTTTTTGGTACTGTCCTCAAAATGGACAATTGACAGAACAATTATTATAATAGCAAATTATTGAGAAAAAGTCAATAATAATAAGAATAATTTTTTTGTGCGTTACTAGATGTTGCTATTCAGCATAAATTTGTAGTATACGTCTTAGTAGTATGTATATTTAGAAAATTTTTGAAATATACATACTACTAAGACATAGTTGTAAAATTAAATTCTATACTGGACAGTAACTACCAAATAATGCTTACTTTTATGATACATTCTATAAACTCTATTAAGTAATCTTCCACTCCTTTTTTTCTTATCTCTCTTTCATTATATATATTTAATATTTCGATTACCTCTTCATCTAGCTTAATTTTTAAATTTGCGATAATCTTTCCTCTCTCTACTGGTGCTTCTAAATAAAATACAGAATTAACCTCTATATCTATTTTATCTTTTTTATCCTTTCTTATTGCCATTGCCTCATATGCAAGGTCTTCTAAATACAGTTTTACCTCGTTTTCTATTCCTTTATTCACATATATTCTACCTTGGTTTATTTCTTGCCATTCTCTAAACTTGTTTTCTACAATTTCTTTTATATTTATTATTTCAAAATTTTGGTATGCATAATTTATTAGTTTAATTGTATCTGCTGTTCTTTGTTTTGTAGTATCTGCTCCAATAATTACTGTTATAATATCTAAATCATCTCTCTTACATGCTGTAACCAAGCATCTGCCTGCACCATTTGTAAAACCGGTTTTTACTCCATATACGCCAGATATGCTTCCTAATAATTGATTTGTATTGTTAATTGCTTTTGCATATCCATTAATATATATGGTTGTTGTTTTGGTAGATACAATTTGTCTAAATTTGTCTATTTTTAATGCATAATCTGCCATTTTAGCAAGTTCATATGCTGTAGTATAATGTCCTTCCGTATCTAGCCCATGTGGAACCACGAAGTGGGAATTCACAAGACCCATCTCTTTTGCCTTGTTGTTCATCATTTCTGCGAAGCCTTCTATACTCCCTCCCACATATGTAGCTAAAGCCACTGCTGCATCATTTCCAGATCGAAGCATTAAACCATATAGCAAATCATTTACTGTTATCTTGTCATTCTTTTTTAACCCCAATCTTGACCCACCAATGCTTGCTGCTTTTGAATCTATTGTAACAATATCTTTCAAATTTGCATTTTCTAATACTACAATAGCAGTTAAAATTTTGGTAGTACTAGCCATAGGAGTTTGCTTATTTCTGTTTTTTTCATACAAAATTCTTCCAGATGCTCTATCGTAAATCAATGCTATTCTGGAGTCTACATCAAGTTCTTCTGTATTAGAACTAGTTTGTATTACTTCGTTTTGTATTTTACCAATATCTAAAGCTTCATCTTCTTCATCATCCTCAATTATTGCATTAAAAGCTTCATCTTCTTCATCTAATGATTCTTCATTATCCTCAATTTTTGCGTTAAGAATGTTGTTTTCTTCATTATTTTTTTCATTTACTTGGCTTTTTTCATTATTTGCTAACATTATCTTTTCTATTTTTAAAGCATTTAAATTACTTACCATATTTACTGCATTAACTTTATTCAAACATGATAGTATTATAAAAAACATGATAAAAATTGCCATTATTTTATTTATATTGGCATATTTTTTGTTAAAAGATTCTTTTACATCAATTTTTTTCTTGACTGTGCATGGTTTTATTTGTTTTATTATATTCTTTTTTGCTTTTTGGTTCATAAAAAAAATCACCTTCTAAATTATATTTTAGAATGTGATTTTTTATAACTTTAAATATATGTTATTAAATTCTTCTCCTTGCCTCTGCATCTCCCCATGGTGTTCTTTGATTATCATCATCATCTATTTCTACTTCGTCTTTACCACGGTCAGGACTATCTTTTTCTCTACTCTGGTTTTTAATATTCTCATTTACTTCTTTTTTGGCTTGTGATTCAGTTAGTTTTTCTTCTCCTATCATCAGATTAAAAATCTCTGTTGCTTCATTTTTATTATATCCTTCATTTATAAATTTTTGTATAAGTTCTTGTGCATGTTGCATTAAAAACATTTCACTAAGTTCTATTCCATCTTCTGCTACTTTTGTACCATCTACAGATTTGTATGCTTCTGTTAATTTGTCTGGATCTGCTTTTCTTGTTTCGATTGAGGTTATTCTATCCATTACATGCGAATTGTAATCTCTTCCTTGTACCTCTATTGCGTGAGAACTCCACATTCCGTTTGTTCCTTGCCTTGCTTCGCTAATCTCTAAATATCCATAAGAATCTATATTCACATTAATTCTTACTCCTCTTATGTCTTTGTCTACATTGTTTAAATTTTTAGTTTCCATAACTTGATATGGAGTTTCTTTTACTACTGGTTTTCCATTATCTCCCATGCTGACTGTTTCTTCCCTTATAGCAGTAGTGGATTCTTCAAAAAATCTAGATGGTTGCGAATTTCCATTTTCGTCTATATATTCTGCTCTTATAATTCCGTCACTTCCTTTGTAGAAGTATAAATTTTCTTCTACCTCTGGATGGTCTCTATAGAAATTGCTATCAGGTCTTAATTTTAGCACATTGCTTGGTGGTACTCCTTTTTCTTCTGCTATTTTTTTCTCTTCACTTTCTTTTTGTTCCGGCTCTTGTTGCTCTTGTTGTTCTTCTATCGTTAAACCACTATTATTTTTTTCATCTTTTGTTTTACTACTTTCTATTTCTTCCCTTGTTAATACTAAATCATCTCTTCCTAATTCTTGAGGTGATTCGAATTCTGCATTTCCGAGGTTTAGAGAATCTATATATCTTTTGTCTATCGCCTCTATAAATTCCGGGTTAAACTCAACTCTTCCTTCTCTATTTACTGTTGCTATTAAGTTACTATTTTTGTCATATATTTGATAAAGAAATCCTTCATCTTTACTATCTTGCTTTCTAGGTTCTACATCTTTATCGGGTACAGAATCATCTTTTATTTTAACAACATAAGCATCATTAATTCCAAGATTTGTACCTTTAAATCTAAAATCTTTATAATATCCTATATTTGCAATTTCTTGATTGTTTGTGCTGAGTTCTTCTTGCAAATCCTTGCTAAGTTTTAGCATTTTGCCTATTACTTCTTCCCTTTTCTTATCATCCATAATTAATATTATTCCTTATATGCCATATTTAGGTTTTTTAAATGGAATTTACCTATAAACCATACTTTTTATACCCAAAACTGATGTACAGCTTTATTATTAATTGAGATTGTTTCTTGCTATCCAACTTTTATGTAACTTTATAATTTAAATCTTTATTTATATTTGGTTTGCTTTTGTATTAAACACTAAATGACATTACAAAATCTGTTCCTTCAAGTAATTGAACAATGAAGTTTTTAGTAATTTCTGCACTATTTTCATTATCTGTGTTTGTTATATTAATATCATAAATATGTAAATTTCCATTAGTTTGATAATTAGAATAACCTATACTGTTATTCTCATATAAGTTGCTTGTAATATATGCTGTAAAACTCTCCAATGTAGGGAAATTGTTTTGTTTAAATGTTGGATCTAATTTATTATATACATAATTATAGTCCCCATCATTTATTGCTCTAAATACTTTTTGTATATTTAATTGTGCTTTTTCCGCATCAGTTGCATTATTGTATTCCTCTGTGCTTTCTGGTAAGTCAATTGTATATGTGTCTAAAATTAGTGTATAGTTCATTATAGAGTCTATATAAAATATATAGTATGAACCAGATGTATCGATGCATATGTATCTTTTTGTACCATTGTCATTATCAATTCTATATTGTTCTAGTCCATTTTTAGAAACTTGCCTATAATATTCTTCATAGTCTTCATAGTTTTCAAAATCAGTATATTGTCTTCTTGTTGCTTTACACATTGCTTCTAACTTTTCTCTATTAGCTGAAATGTATTCTTCATATCCTTCCAAATTACCGAATTTTTTCTCTCTATATTCTTCATTTAAAGATTCATATGCAATTTCTGGATTAAATAGTGCATTTTCTAAATAACTTTGCAAATATCTATCTACAATGTCCTCTTCTTCATAATATTTATATGGAATGGTATTATAATTATTTTTTTCCACTGTATCTTCTTGGTTACCAAATGCCTCTGTTGGCTCTACTATTTTCTGGTCATACTCTGATTTTTCCATTGGTATTACAGAAAAAGCATTTGAGGCTGAATCTAAATTAACAGCAAAATATAAGTCATTAGTTCCGAATCTGTGTTTTACATAATATGTAGCATAATTTAGTCCGTGAGATTCCATACTCTTCCAATGTTTTGTTTATGTGGTTACTAGTATCTCTTATAAATAATTGGTTTACATTTTCTTCTGTTATATTATGCTCGTCAATATATTTATAGTCTACCAAGGCATATAGCATTTGACTATTATTATCTATAGCATATTGTATATATGTTTTTACACATTCTTCTACTGTAAAAAATATATTGTCTATTTTTACTTCTCCTGGTACTACTCCATCTATTGCAAGCCCTGGATTGTTTATCCCATTTATATATTCTTCTTCTTGCCTTCTTAATTCATCATTAATTTCTGAATTTGCTTTATAATTTATATAAATTACAGTTGTAATTAATATTACTAGTATTATTACTAATACTATAATAATTTTTTTCATAATTAATACCATTCCTTCCTTAACACACATTAGTTAGAAATTATATTTTTATCTTTATTATTTTTTATGCATTCAGATCATTTTGTAGTACTACTAGCTTAGCCATTTGCAGATATATATCCAACAATAGATGCAGAGTTTAGATAATACTCATTTCGTGATACTATATTGTTTGGCCAGCCTAAACCTCCAGTATTTCCTTCAACAGTATAAACTTTTGTGCCATCGCAATCCACTACTAGACCTGTATGGCTTGATACACTATAGTCTCCCGGATTAAAGAAAATTATATCTCCTGGACCTGGTATGTAATCATCTTTTGGAACTCCTGCAAAAACACCTCTATCACCAACAATTTTTACTCTAGGATTACCTTCATTGTATAAGTCTTGTATTAATCCACAACTAGCGTATGGTCTTGGTAATGGATCTGGTATTAAACCACATTCATTAAAACAGTATGATACAAACATAGCACACCAGTCAGCGCCATACCATATATTGGCCACTCCATTAGTTGGGCTATAGCTTGTGAATCTTGAATGGCCTTCTCCTACAAATTGTAGAGCAAAATCAACTACTGCAGAACCATTTTTTATTTCTGTTCCATCTCTTAATATGTATCTTCCTTCATTAAATAAAATCCACGTATTTTCCTTTCTGTCGGTATCTCCCACGAAGAAATATGCTCTTCCCCCGTCTCCAGTTTCGGCATGGGCATTATTTCTAAATTCTTCAATTGCACCTGTTTGATAATATGTTTTATATAATTCTGCAATGTTGTTTGACCCACTATAATATTGTCCACAGTTTCCGTATTGGTATGAAACGCTTACCAATGCGTCTATTTGATGTGCCTCCATGCTTACTCCATGCTCTGCAAGTATTTCTTTTAATGAATTTTTCCTATCATTTATAATTTTTAAAAATATCCTATCTATTATTTCTACATCAACATAAACATCTGCACCACTATTATATTGGTCAATTAATGATTGAAGATCTATCCCTTCATCTGCAAAATATCCAACATTATTTAGGTTGCCCAATGAATTTCTAACCATAATTCCATACGAGAAGTTTAAACAGCCATCTCCAGATGTATAATACATTCTATACTGAGTTTTGTCTTGGTTTACATAATCTGAAACTGCGCTGTAATCTGATGATGTTCCATTCATATAGACTCTTAATGCATCGTTTTCATAACTTTTTAGGAATTCTATTATTGCACTACCACCGCTTAAGCCCACTGTTGCAAAATCTCTTATTTCAAATAGGCTTCCATCTAAGCTTGTAACTCCATAATCTTTTCCGGAATATAGGTATAGAGCATATCTCATTATTTTTTCCATATTTTGCAATTTAGAGTCTTGTTGCATTAAGTAGAATAACACATCTGCATTATGATCTAGCATAGGCCCAGGGACATCTGTTCTTGAGGAATTTGGTATTTTAAATTCTGTTTCCAATAGTCCTACAAAGGTAGGTTCATCTATTTCTCCATTTGCATACCTTTCTCCATCTCCTGCTTGTCCTAATATATATGTAGCACCTTCACTAGGTATTTCTTCATAACTTATAGTTGTTACTTCTTCTAATACATGTTTTGTTTGTTCTGTTCTCCATGATCCTATAGATGGTGGTTCTACTTGGTCTGCCAATGTTGTTGTATTGTTTACTGTTTGTGTAGGTCCTTCTGTGCTTTTTTTATAAGATATGCTTTGTTCGCAAAACCATGTTTTTGCATATGTAACCTCAAACGAAGGGTTTGTATTTATTGTTGTTGTTCTTGTTATTTCTGTTTCTTGTGTAGGGATGCTAGGTATTGGTCTTACTGGTCCTTCTTCTTTTGAATTTAATATATATGTGTATGTTTCGGTTCTAACAGTGGTAGATGTATTGTCCATTATTGTTATATCAATTTTACTATCTTTAATTAAATCTACTACAGCAGAAGCAAACTCTGGTTTTTGCGAAACCATAGTTAAACATATAAAAAAGTTCATTTGGGTTGTGTATTGAGATATTGCAGATTTATAGTCTATTGTTTTTAGAGTTATTGTTGTTGTATTACTTTGTTCTGATAGTGAATCTAAACTTGTTCCAGTTTCAATTATGCTTTGGTTTGTTACTGCCACAACTAAATTTCCTGTCTCATTATCTATACTAAAATAATCTTTGGCAGTGGAATCCCCTGCTTTTTGTTTTTCTTGCATTTCTTCATATGGGATATATGTTAAATTTCTTCTATTTGTTCCATCACTATCATTTTCATTTGCTCTATATACATATACTCCTCCATATGTTTCTGTATCGGTAGGTTCTTTATGATAATAGTTTAGAGTTTCTGTTACTACTTGTGCCTCATAAAATTTTCTAATGTATTTTCTAAGTGCTTCTTGCTTTTCCTCCTCTGTGGCATTTTCTCCGTAATCTCCTAAAAGGTATAAATCTTCCGCACTTACCCCCAGTTCTTCAATCGAATTTATTATTGTATCGACTGCTTCATCTTCTATTTTTATACTACCAACATCTATATCTATAGTAAAAAAATCTGCTATTCCTACTAAAACATCAACTATAGTATCAACTATTTCTTCAAGAATCCCTGTTACAATTGCTCCTGCTATTATTAATATAACAAATGGAAGAACTATTTGTAAAATAGCATGTTTTGCTGCTTTTTTTCTAAATGTTTTGTTTGCAGCTAATTTTACAGCATTTTTTGCCATACCTACATAATTTTGTGTAGCCACATTTTTAGCTAAATCAGCTCCTTCTTTAGCCGCCTCTCCCATATCTTCTGCTTCTTGTCCTTTTTTAGCTTGATTATTTTCTTTTTCAGTTGGCTCTTGGTTATTTTCATTATCAAGTTCTTGATCTTTATTATTTTCCTCATCCATAATTAATCTCATCCCTTTCTTGAGGCATAAATTAAGTTACAATTATTTTCAGCTTTTTTTGTTAAATATCTATACTCATATCTATTTTTTGAACGTCATCTGCATTTTGTTCGTAGCTTTCTTTGTCTAATATAATGTTTTTGAAGGAGATTTCGTCTATTTCTCTATATAAATTATACATTTTATAAAAACGTATATATATTGTTTTCTCTTCTTCTGGTGCTACTTCCATACTTGTTAAAGGCACTTCATTCATCATAGAATTATATTCTGCTTCATTTACATCTACTAAGCATATATCATTACTATTTATTCCGTCGCTTATTAATATTGTTTTATCTGTGTTGTTTCTAATTGTTATTTCATATTTTTCATAATTATTATATATGTATCTATCATTAACAGTTATTGTAATTTCTTGGGCATCAGTGGTTTGAGATTTGTTTATATTCTCTTTTTCTATAAAATTTTTAATGTTTAGCTTCTCTTCATCAGTTACAATTATTGTAATATAGTCTTCTATATTGTTTGATGAATTTACATTTCCTGTTGCCAATATATTATTTTCAAAATACACTATTCTATATGTATATGTATTATCTGTATAATCCCAAAGTTCAAGATTATATGTAATGTTTGTAGTAAATATATTATTGCAATAATCTGTTATAAATATGTCCAGTGTTGCAAAAAGTTCTTCTTTGCAATCCTGGCTTAGCAAATTGTATGCATTCTCATATTCCCTATTATTGCAAAATTCTACAAATTGGCTGATTATTTCTATGTTATTATCTGTAGTTTCTTCAGGCAATCTTTCTCCTGTCATTACAGATTCGCTCGGTCTACTAGTATCTTCTATATCGGAATTACTAGGTTGTGGTTCATTTTGTATTTGTCCTAAAATATAATTAATAGTTTGTATCAATATAATAATAAAGACTACAATTAAAATAGTTATTATAATCTTATTTTTATTTTGATTCCAATACCTAATAAATCTATTCATAATTGTAGCCTCCATTTATTTAATTAATCTGGGCTTAAGCCCTTTCTTTTCATCACTAGTTTAATTATATTATCTGCATTTGTTGTTGCTGCTCTTTCGTCCATACCACCTGCTTTTAATTCTCTTACAAATCTATTTCTTAAATCATTTCTCTTTCCTTCATTTGTTAATTTATCCATTATGCCATTTTCATTAGCGATTTGAGAAATTTTGATTGCTTGTTTTCTAGCACTTTCTTCAACTTCATCCTGTGGTACTCCATTTCTTTCCATTTGTTCTCGAAGTTGTTTTTCAAAGTTTAAACTCTTCCTTATTTCTTTTGTATCTGTTATGCCTTCCCTATAATATTGTGCACCTGCTCTTCTAAATTGTCTACTTTGACTTGCTGTTGGCTTTTCTCCATATATATGTTCATATTCAGCATCTAATTGCTCTCTATAATAGTTATCATTCATCAATTCTCTGTCCTGTGCTCTTAGTGCTGCTTCTTCTGCTCCATAAGCTTCTGTTTCATATGTGTTTCTAACATTGCTTGCTCCTGATGATATTGCTCTTCCTAGCACAGGTAATCCTGTTACACCTAAGCCTACTCCCATTGTAACACCACTTAGTACATCCTCTAAATCGTCTCCTGGCATACCTGCTATTAGTCCTACTGCTCCACCAACCATCGCTTTGCCAGCAAACTTAGCAGTACCTATTGCTGCTTTCTTAGCTGTACCTACTGCGCCTCTAATTGTATTACTTATTGGGTTTCTACTGTTATATGCTGCCTTAGCCACTTGCCCTGCATGTCCTATGAATCTTCCTCCAGCTGCTATACCTTTTCCAATAGTCCTCACGCCTCTTATAGGCCAACGATTTGATTCTCTTATGTTTTTAATATGTTCATTATTTGCAGCTCTTTTTCCTAAACTTCTCGCTCCGTCTCTTGCTAATTGAGATAAACCTCTTGTATCATTCATTCCGTTTAGGCTGTTCGTAGCTCTTGTCCACCATTTTTCATCAGTGCTACCAGAACCAGGAGTTCCAGTGTCTCTGCTCGTAGGCAATTCTCTATCTAGTTGAGCCCTAGCATCTTCTTGCGACATACCTGAATCCATTAATTCTCTAAATCTACCTGCTCTTTCATTGTCTACGCCAGATTCTCCAGTACCAGCACCTCCAAAAGCAGATGCTAAGCTTGTTCTGTTTGATGATGTAATTGGGTTTTTGGTTCTGATTCCGTTTCTTCCTCCAGCTCCACCTTTTCCGCCTGCTCTTCCTGCTTTTCCTATTAATCCTTTTGCACCTTTTAATAATGCTGCTCCTCCTAGCATACTTGCAGCTGTTCCCAATGATCCTGCTGTGCTTGATTTTTCAAATCCAAACATGTTTCTTAGCAATTTTTCTGCCGGTCTTATGAAAGCTAGGAATAGTATTGCAAATATTGGGTTTTTAATTATAATTTGTGATGCGGATCCTAAGAAAACTGTATATATTATCAAATGGAATGGTTGTAATAATGCATTAAACAGAAATTCTTTGAGCCAAATGCTAAATGCTTGTGCTTTTCCATCTCCCATTTTATCTATAGGGTAAGTTATGGCAACAACTGGTGCTATTAAAGTAAGGAATGCCATAGTTATGGCCCTTTTTACATATGTCCATGTGAAAAGGACTGTATGTATTACTAAAGCTAAATAAAATAGTAAATACATTAGTCTTGTTGCTAAATTAGCATACTGAACTTGTATTCTACATAATCCTGTAAGATCTGTTACAAAGTAGAAAGGTCCCCCTTTTGGATCGTCAAGCTCTACTAAAATCTCTGTACTATTATTTATTCCATCTGTTATCATTGATGTAATTGTTAATATAAATGACATTAAATAGTGTAAAAAGAATACTATACATAAAGCTACTACCCAATCCATAAGCATATGTTTATATTTTGCTTTATCTGATGCAGTACTTGATATTACTATTCTAATACCTATGTATAATAATACTGAGAGTAATATTACTATTGATAAGTTTCTAAGAGATAAATACCAATTAGCAATTGTTGAATGTAGGTCCAATGCTATAGAATGTTCATTCATTAGTTCGCCTTGTGTTTGAAATGTTTGATTTGAGTTCATTTTATTTACTATATCATTTATTAAGGACATATATCCTAGGTCATATGCAGCTGGTGTTTGATTTGTTTGTATATTTATTAATATACTTTCTAGTTCTTCTTTTTCAGCATCACTTAATAATCCTAAAAAACCGTATATTGTAATTCTATCTTCTGATGTTCTTTCTCTTAAGTTAACATTCATGTTAACATTTCCTGATCCTTGTATCCAATCTAATAGCCCTTGCAAGGTGTCCACTGACTCTTCATAATCTGATGATATTGCATCATCTGTTAAGCTTTCGGACCAGTCTGTTGGATCAATAAAATTTACATCAAGTGCTGGTACTTCATTTCCAAATATTGCTTCTGGAGTATATTTTATAATTGGAACTCCATAACCTTTGTCCCCCAATAGTCCCACAGTAAGACCGGAAGCCCAACCTTTATCAAAATCTTCTGTATCTATATAAAAATCTACTTCTCCTTCTTCTGCTTCTCGATATATACCATATTTCCTTAAGCCTTCTACAAGACCTTCTCCATTTCCTGTCTTGGTGAGCATAAATGAATCAAATGGGTTAAAAGCTTTAAAGGCTCCACCTATTGCACCACCTACTGTATTTCCCAAAGTCACATCGCCATCATACATAAAGTATTGTAAAGCTGATAATACCACATCTCCTATACCGGCTACGAAGTCTATAATTGGCCCCATTAGCATACCACCAAAGTCTGCTTGAGAATAGTTTGGTACTATAAAATTAAACGATAACACTATTACTATTGCAATTATTATTTTTTGTGCTACTTTTTTATTTGCTAGCTTTTTCATTTTTTCCCCCTAGAAATTTGCTCTTTTTTTCCTTTCTTTTTGCATTAGTTTGTTTAGGTTTGTTTCCACAAACTCAAATTCTTTTGCTGTTGGTCTTATTTGCATAATTGCGCTATCTGCTCCAACTTTCAATAGTCCTTCTCCTTTGAGGCAAGTTACTAAAAAGCTTGCTTCTCCTTCACTTAGTTTAAATACTTCTTTTAAATATTGTATTTCCGATTTATCTTGTGCTAAAAATAATTTTGTATCTGATGATGTAAGTACTGCTTGTGCTTCTGGTTTTTCGTAAAAGTCCTGGAACCTTTGTGAAATAATTGCTAAAGATACATTTCTTTTTCTGGCACGTCTTGCCATTGTATTTAAGAAATCTACTGCTTCTGGGAATGGAAGTAACATCCATGCCTCATCAACTAAAACTCTTTTTTTAGCAGCTTTTGTTCTATCTTCACTATTCTTTTTAACATATTTTTCCCAAATCCATTCAAGTAGTATTTGTTGTGCAAGAGGTCTTGCAAATTTTTCTTCAAGTTGTGATATGTCTAGGTTTATAAATAAAGTTCCTTCTAATAAATCAAATGTGGATTGTCCATCAAAATATGCCATTTGCCCATCATATTCTCTTATGTATTGTTTCATAACTTTTAACAAATAGCTATAATGGAAATTATAATCTGGGTTAGTATTTTCTTCTGCTTTTTTTTGTATTCTCTTATACCATGAACCAATTGTTGGCATATCTTTTTTCTTTCTTCCCAACATGCTGTTTACTAGCTCTCCTCTAGCTGTTTCATATAGACTATTAGGATCACTATTAATTCCAAGTGCTGCATATTCTTCTGCAACTGATTCTGCAATAATTTGTTTTGTAAGTTCATTTACCTCATCGCTTCTTGTACTACCTTTTGCCATTGTAAGCAATGCTTGGGTAACATCTTCTACTTTATTTTCTACATTTAGTATTAATCTATCTTTTCCTGTTATTTCGTCTTTAATTATTTCTGTTTCAATATCGAATATATTTATTACAGTTTTAGAAGTTGGGCTGATTACAACATTTATTCCTCCTAAGCTTTCTGCAACTATACTATACTCTCCTTCTGCATCTAGTGCTAAACTTTGTACTCCCATCAATACTGCAGATCTTGAAATTAATGTTTTCATTGTTACTGATTTACCTGCACCAGATTTTGCAAATATAACCATATTGTAGTTTGTAAGTGAACTATGAAAATTATCAAATAGTATTGGCACTCCTGTTTGTTTATTTATTCCAAGAGGAATACCTGTTGAGTGTCCTACTTCTGATGTTGTAAATGGGAATACAGTTCCCATTGATCTTCTATCAAATGTATGTGTTTTTCTTACTTTGTCTTCTATAAGTGGTAGATTAGATTTAAATGCTTCTTCTTGCATTCCCCATGCACTTTTTATTCCCACTAATGATTTTGACATTTCTGTTGATAAAAGTTTTGTAAATCTATCTAAATCTTCCAAACTATATGCAAACAATGTAGATATAATAGATGCCTCATAAAGTTTGTTATACCCTGCTGCAATTTCGTCTCTTAATTCTTCTGCTTCAAGTCTTTTTTGCCCCAAATCGCTTTCTCTGTTTATATTTCCTCTATCTGCAGCCACAATTCTTTCGGTTTCTAGCTCGTTTATTACTCTATTTAATTCGTTTTGTGATCTAGATTCTGGAATTGGGTTTATATATATGGATGTGTTTATATCACCAAATAGATACATATCTCTAAATAGTTCTGGGAATGTACACATTCTTGGTAAGGTAGATACAAAAAAGCTTCTTGCAAACCTTGTAACATTAGAAATTATTTCTAAATGGTCTATATTGCTAGCATCTATTCCAGATGGAGCAATTAGTTCTTTAATTGTTTTCTTTTTTAATATTTCAAACTCATCTGGTTTTGTATAGTCATTAAGCTGTCTTTGTTGTTTTTCTTCTTTTTGTTTTTTCTTTAACATGTTCTTCTGTACCTCCTTCATTTGATTTTTTCTCGTTCTTTTGTTTCTTTTCTTCTTTAACTCTTTCTATTGCATCATCTGCAATATCGTTTCCTACAATTGCTCTATTTTGTTCTATTATTAATTCTGCCATTTGTGCAATTAAGTCGTCCATATTGTTTTCTTTTTTTCTTAATGCTCTTTCCTTTGCAGATTGAGCTTCTATTACTTTTTCGTTAGCTTTATTAAATCCTTCTTCTTCTATTTTTCTATCTAGTTCTCTCATTTTTTTATCTAACACATCCGGTGCTGTAGAATATAGTTCATCATATCTTGCTCTTAGTGCTTTATCTACTCCATATGTTTCTTGTTCATCTCTGTTGTATGCAACATATAGTAAATCTATCAGTTCATTTGATGTTAATATTTTTCCATTTACTGCACATGCAGATAGTGTTCTAATAATTGATTGACATCTTGTATATAATTCTGAAAATGCTAAATTCTTTATTTCTTCTTTATCAAAGTTGTTTTGTCCTAGTTCTTCTGGATAATATGGTACTATTATGTAGTATTTTTGGTTTAATACATTTTTATTTAAACTCATCTTTTCTGTATTGTATATGATGTCTTTTCCATATTCACTTAGATTTCTTTGCTTTGTAAGTTCATAGTATGCTCTGTCTAGCTGTTCTTTTGTATAATTTCCTGAATTTTGCATTTCTTTGTATCTTGCTTCTTGTTTGTTTAAATTGTCTTCTATTTCTTGTACTTTGTCTTTATATGTTTGCAAACTAGATTCAAGATTTATTGTTCTTGTTTGTACATATATTTGTATAGGATGCCTAATAGTATTTAAGAATTGTATAAATCCTTCTTCTACTGAATTTTTTTCTATTTCTGACATCAAGTCATAATTGATGCCTTGGCATTCAACTACCATTATGTATTTGTTTCCATTTTTTTGCACAATCATATTATCTTCTACTTTGTCAAATTCCATGAAGTCCATTACCGATTCTACTGCAAATGTTTTTGATTTTGGGATTTTATTATTTGCATCTTCTGAACCAACTATATTTTCATTCTTTTTTGTTTTTTTGCTTCTAGATATAAAGTATACCATTGCCAATATGGCTAAAAGCATTATTACTGCTATTATTATTATGGTTAAAATTGATGTTAGAGTTCCTACATTATTTGTCATCTTTTTCTTCCTCCCTGTATATATATATCTTTTTTCCTTTTGTTTTGAATTTTATTGCTCTTTTTATAATGTCGTCAATGTTTTCTCCGCCTGTTTTTTTGGTAAACTCAAATTTTTCCAAATTTGGCATTTTAAGTGTTCCCAATAAAAAGCCTATAAATGCGAAGCATACGGTAATAATTAATCCTACAGTATTTAGTCCGAAGGCTGAAAGGATGAAATAAAATGGCAATCCTATTGTAGCTGCAACAACAGTCCATATCATGCTTTTTCCTGTAAATATAAATAGTATTCTACCTTCTCCTTTTACATTTCTTGGCAAATTATATGTTCCCATCTTTTATCTCCTTCCTTAGTTATAAATCTATACAATATATATTATAACAGATAATTTGATAAAAAGATACAAAAAAACAAAAAAAAGTGCATATAAAATGCACTTTTAATATAATTGTAATATAATTGTAATATTTTTGTAATATTGTAATTATAGTGTTATTTGTTTTTTAAAAAAACAAATAATGTTCGTGTTTATGTAAGGCTTATTATGCACCTGTTCCGGTTGATGTTATAGCTTCTGATACTGATACTACTGCTTTAGCAATTGCTGATGCTCCGAATATTAATACTGCACCAACAAGGTATGGTATCATAGTTTTCTTGTATTCTGCTTTTTCTGATGCACTACCTATCATATATTTAATACCCAATACCAATAACACAACTACTGCTACCACTATTCCAATTGTAGTGATAATGTCAATAATGTTAGCACCAACATCTGTAAGATTTCCTGTACTTAAATCATCACTAGGGTTAAATAAATTATTAATTGTCTTTTCTGAGTCACTACCAGTATCTGTTGCCATTGAGATTGTTCCCATTGAAATTGTAAATATCATAGCAATTGTTAGTATTATACTTAGTATTTTCATAGTTTTTATCATGTTTATTCCTCCTTTTATTATATAAATATATATAAGTATCTCTTTTATGAGATAATTTTAAAATCTTAGTTTATTGGGATTGGCTTAGTATATTTACCACTATTCTCCATATGCCAAATGCTCCAAATATTACTATGCATCCTGCCACATATGGGATTAGAGTTTCTTTTATTTTTGCTTTTTCTGCCACACTTCCTGTTATAAACTGTATGGCAATTACTAATCCAACTATAACTGCTATTATCACAGCAATAACAAGCACCGAATTATATAGCATATTGGACATAGGCACTAAGTCGTCTGTATCTAGAGCTGGGCTAGTATCTTGCTCTCCTGCTTCAATAAAATCTTGTGCTCCCTCAACTACATCTGACATTGAAGAGGCTTGTACAAAATTATTATTTAATACAAGAACACCTAACATAGTAAATATGATAATTAAAATTTTTAGAACTGTTTTTTTATTCATTTTATATATGCTCCTCTATTTTAATTATTTAAGGTGCTAGCAAAATCTATAATTATTGGTATTATTTGTGATAATGAAAAGAATAATGCTACACCAATCAAATATGGTATCATTGTTTTCTTGTAATCTGCTTTTTCTTGGACAGATCCTGTCATATATTTTATTCCCAATATCATTAGTGTAACTACTGTTACTATGATTCCTATTACTCTAATAATACCTATTAAGGTGGCCCCCATATCTACTAATCCTCCTGCATCGTCAAAAGCATCATCTAGCCCACCAGGATTAAATTTGTTTGTATCTAATATAGCCTCTGAACTATCTTCTTCAAGCCCGCCTTCTTCTGAAGCATAAACTTTAGCTTGCGAGAATATAAGAATCATTGCTAATATTATGGTTATTATGATTATTCCTTTAAGTTTTTTAGTTTGTTTCACTATTCCACCCCATTTATATCATTATAAATGATTTTTTTATATTTTGCAATATTATAATAGCATATTTTCGACAATTTTTAATATTTGTAACATAAAAATAATATTTTTGTAATCTTTTTGTAACATATTGAAAAAAGTAGCTATATCTATTTAAGATATAACTACTCTTATATTATTTTGTACTTTCCTCTTTTTTCTTTCTTCTATTTTTTAACCTTTTTGTTTTACTTAAATCTAATTCTGTTTTATAATATTCTGCAATTAGCTGGTCTAATTGCACACTTATTTTATATGTTATCTCATAATCTTGTCCACTGAGTATGCTGTCATTTAATTCTTCTCTTAATTTACAAATTTCATCATTTAACATAAAACCACTCTCCTTTTTCGTATTTTTTCTTTTGTATATTTTAAAAATACCATATTTTTACATATTAGTCAATATTTTTTGTTGATTTTAAGCGGTTTTTGCTAGTTTTCGTTCGTCTATTTTCGACATTTTATTACAAATTATTTTTCTTGTTTGCAATTTACTACAGACATTACCATATTTTCTGTTTTAAAGACATTTTTTAAAACTCTTTCGGCATACTCTTTTGTTACTGTATTATATTCTTCGATGTAATCGAAACTATTTATGCCTTTTATTTTATCTGCTAAAAACATTCTTGCAATATCTCCAACACTATTATACTCTACCACATAATCTCCGTATATTTTTTTCCTTATTCTGTTAAAATGCTCCTCATTTAATCCATTTTCTTTATAATTTTGAATGATTTTCTCTATCTTTTCTTTTATTTTTTGTGGATTTTTAGATTGCCCAGAAATTAAAATATGTGCATATTCATCACTAAATTCATAATCTAAATCTGGCGTAGATAGTAAATCTCCTGCTTCATATAATTCTTTATATGTTTCTGAGCTCTTTCCCACTATCATGTTTAATAAAATCTCTATTGCTATATGCTTTTTTACAATTTCTTTTTTGTCTGCCATTCCCTCTATATCTTTATATCCAATCATAAATAATGGTGTACTTACTTCCATTTGCACTTCATTATACTTTTTGTTTATTTCTTTCTCTTTTTCAGGATATATTCTTTTTATTTCTCCTTGTTCTTCTTTTTTTACTAATCTTTTTTTTATTTCTTCTAGTATTTCTTCTGGATTAAAATCTCCACATACTACCATTATCATGTTTGATGGGTTATAGAAAGTGTTATAGCATTTGTACAATACATCTGGTGTTATTTTGCTTATTGATTCTACACTTCCTGCTATATCTATCTTAATTGGATTGTCTTTATACATGCAGTCCATTGCATTCATATATAATTTCCATCCTGGTTCGTCATCATACATTTTTATTTCTTGACCAATTATTCCTTTTTCTTTTTCTACGTTTTCATCTGTAAAATATGGATGTTGCACATAATCCATAAGTTCGTCCAGACCTTTATAAAAATTATTTGTACATTCAAACAGATATGCTGTATGATCATTTGTAGTATATGCATTAGCTTCTAATCCCATAGCCATAAGTGTATCTAGGCTATTTGTTCCATCTGGTTGCTCGAACATCTTATGTTCTAAAAAGTGTGCTACTCCATCTGGTATAAATACTTCCTCTTCTGTTTTTGGCATAATAAATCTATTATCTATTGAACCAAAATGAGTACCCCAGATTACATATTTTTTATCTAAATTAGGCTTTGGTATTATAATAACAGTCATTCCATTGTCTAATTTCTCAATATATTCTTTTTCTTTTATTTTTAAACTTTCTATTATTTTCATATTCCTACTTATCATCCCTTTCTAAAATACGAACTTGCCAAAATCTTGGTAAGGAATCATTTGAAATGCAATGGCTTATACTTTGTGTATGTAGCCTTTTTTCAAATGTAGTTTAAGGTAGTCAAGATTAAAGCTCTTTTTTGTCTTTATTAATCTCTTAAGAAATATATTGTATCAATAAAAGTTTTGTTTGCAAGTTCTTGTATATCCTTTATTGTTACATTATTTATTCTTTCTATATATTCGTCTAGTGGCACAAAATTATCAGATAATTCTTGTCCATAATAATACGTTATTTCTGTATCTTGTTCTGAACTTATTCCTCTT
Source organism: uncultured Clostridia bacterium (assembly GCA_944392065.1). Taxonomy (GTDB): domain Bacteria; phylum Bacillota; class Clostridia; order TANB77; family CAG-508; genus CALXVA01. The sequence continues at coordinate 23,716 of CALXVO010000004.1, forward strand.
ATAGATTCTGTAATTAATTCTTTTGCATTATTGATGTCTTCTTCTGAAAATTTTCCCTCTTTTATATCTGTTAATTGTAATTTTATTGTTTCTAATGCTTTTTCAAAATTTGCTATTTCAATACCACATCTTATAAAAATAACATTTTTCTGCCTTTTATAGGTTGAGCCTGCAGTATATGCCAAGCTTTCTTTTTCTCTTACATTTTGAAATAGTTTTGAATTTGCTCCTCCACCAAGTATGGCATTATACACTGAGGCAATAAATTTTGAGTTATCATTTTGGAAATTTATATCTAAGCCTATAACTAAATTTCCTTGTCCTACTTGCATATGCTCTTCTACTGTGTTTACTTCTTTTACCTCTCCTTGATTTGTTTTTTCGCTAATTACATTATATCTTGCTTGTCTTTCATTTAATTTTTTTATCTGCTCATTGTTTTCTATCATGTGGTTTACCTTTTCATTATCTATAGTTCCAGATACAAATATATCTATTTTACATTCATTAATTAGCTTTTTATAATATTCATATAAATTTTGTGGAGTTATTTTATCTAAATCCTCTACATAGCCATATCTATACAATCCATATGGTTCATTTTTAAACATTTCTTCTATACATCTTTCTAAAGCATATACTCTTTTATTGTCTATTTTAGATTCTATTATTTGTTTTAGATTGTTTTTTTCTGATTCTACATATTCTTGTTTAAACCCATTATTTTCTAGTAATGGATTAAATATGATATCAAACAAAATGTCTATACATTTTTTAGTTAGTTCTTCTTTTTCTGGAATGAATTCTTCGTTAATTGCTTCTAAGTAGAACTTCATTATGTGATTGTCGCCTGTTTTTTCTATTCCACAATCAAAACTTGCCCCATACATTTCTTCTAACTTTTTGCTAATTAAATCTTGAGATTGTATATTTTGTGTTCCTCTTCTTAAGATTGCTGTTATTAAGGCATTTTTTGTTACATTTTCTCTTTCTAATGGAAGAGCTAAAAATACTGCAAACAAATTTGTTTTAAATTTGCTTGTAGCAATATTATGAATTGTAATTCCTTTTTTAATTTCTTTTTTATTATAGTTCATAATTTTTTTCTCCTTTCCCGCTTCTCACTTCTCACTTCTCACTTCTCACTTCTCACTTCTCACATCCTTATTATATAATAATTTTTATAAATTATACAAGAAAAAAGCGGAATAAATTCCGCCTTCTTATATGAATCTATTAAAATTTTCTTTTTCTAGCTGCCTCTGATTTTTTCTTTCTTTTTACGCTTGGCTTTTCATAGTGCTCTCTTTTTCTAACTTCTTGCAATACTCCATTTCTTGCACATTGTCTTTTAAATCTTTTTAAAGCATCTTCTATATTTCCATTATTAA
>CALXVO010000005.1 GCA_944392065.1 uncultured Clostridia bacterium
AAATGCCGATGTGGCGGAACTGGCAGACGCACCAGACTCAAAATCTGGCGGGAAACCATGTGGGTTCGAGTCCCACCATCGGTACCACTTAGATAATAATAAACTTGCACAATAGTGCTTGCAATTTATGTTAATTTGTAGTATAATATAAAGTGATATGGGTATTTCCTGTGTTAACAGTCCCTGTTCTCACTAATTAGTGGAGGGAAGATCCTCTATCTTTTTAGTTTTACATATAAAAAATCAATAACTTCAATAAAAGAAAATTAGGAGGAATTTATTATGTTGTGGATCTTATTAATCATTGGAATTTTGGGCGCAGCTATCATGCTGGTTGCCACTATCGATGAGATGCTTTCCAGGTTTAGAGATTGGAAAGATGTTGGTAATTATGCTATACGGATGGTTATATTTATCGTAATTGGATCGGTTGGTTTTTTGGGAATTAGAGGAATTAACGCTTTGTCTTATGAAGAAGTGGCTCAAACTGGAGATTGGGAGTTAGTATCCCTAACGAATAATAGAGAACTTTCTGGAAGTGGTTCTAGCGGTTTATTCTATGTCCATATATCTATTGATACAGATGAAGTTTTTTCATTTTATTATGAGGTGAATAATGATGGCATCAAAAGAGGTAAAGTCGATGCAGACTATACAACAATCTATGAAAAAGATGATTGTACACCTCATGTAGTTGAGTATACAAACTATACCAAAAATAAGATGAATGAAGTTTTGAGAGCAATATTAACTTTTAGATATGGAGAATCAAGTCAGAAAACATACGAAATCTATATTCCAACAGGAACTATTCTTAGAACATTTTCTCAGGATTCATAATAGTCTTAACAAAAGAACCTTCGTAAGAGGGTTCTTTTGTTAGTTTAAATATTCTTCTTCTAATTCTTTTCTAATATCATCATTTCTTTTACACAAACAATTTAGCAATATAGATACTAAAAATTCCTAGTAAAACTACTCCCTTAAATCTTGTGATTGTATTCTTTTTTCCAATAAAGTTAAAAATCCAGAGTATAAAATTAGAAATAAATAATAGTATTAAATTTTGAGTAAAGTCAGCAGAAAATTCTAAAGGTGTAATAATAGCACCAATTCCTAAAATTAAAAATAAGTTAAGTACACAAGAACCAGCCAAATTTCCTACAGCTAGGTCTGTGTCTTTTCTTATCACAGCAATAATTGAGGTAACAAGTTCTGGCATGGCAGTACCAATTGCTACTATTGTTAGACCAATTACTCTTTCAGATATATTAAACCCTTCAGCAATAACTGTAGCGTTATCTACTACAAAGTCTCCACCATATTTTAGTAATACAACTCCAATAATAATAAATATTATAGAGAGAAATACATTGATTTTTTGGGTGTCACCATTATTTTTTGCTTCTTTATAGGCTTGTCTAATATCTTTAATCTCTGTAAAAATAGGGTATGTAAAATATACAAGAAATAAAATAACAAGCAAAATCCCATCCCATCTGTCAATAAAAGCTCTGGCACTACCTAAATTACTTAATTCTATTACTAATATAACAAAAACAGCAAAGAACGCAACAGGAATATGGATTTTTTTTGCCTCATCGTCTATTAAAACAGGACGAATTATTGCCATTAAACCTAATATTAATAGGAGATTGCAAAGATTACTCCCAATAGCATTACCTATAATTAGATCAGTAGCTCCTGACCATGCAGAGTTAATTGTTATAATTAACTCTGGAGCAGAAGTACCCAAAGCTACTATTGTTAGTCCTATCAACATTTCTGGTATATGGAATTTAGTGGCTATATTACTAGCACCTCTCACTAGTAAATCTGCTCCAACTACAAGCAGAATAAAACCTAAAACTATTATTAGTAAATTAATAAACATGTTATCCTCCGAATTCACATTTTGATATAATTATACACTTTTTTGTATTTTATATTCAATAGGCTGTGAATTGTAACTTTTCGAAAAATATTATAATTTTCCTTGATTTATTGTTATACAAATGATAAAATATTTAAGTAAAAATATATAACTATATATTTTTGAGACAACTTTAATTATGGTGATAAAGATGCCAATATACACAAAAGCAGGCTTACCTGTAAATGAAATTTTAAGGAAGAAAAAAATACAAATTCTAGAAGATCTAGAAGGAGAAAATAATATTCAAAGTAATTTACTACAAATAGCAATACTAAACTTAATGCCTTTGAAAGAGGATACTGAATTACAATTATTAAGAAAATTAGCAACATCTGGAAAAAATATAAAAATAACTTTTGTAAATGTTGCATCATACATTTGCAAAACAACTCCTACGGAACATATGAAAAGATTTTATTCTACATTTGAGGAAATAAAAAATAAATATTTTGATGGTCTAATCATAACAGGAGCACCAGTAGAACAAATGAATTTCGAAGATGTAATTTATTGGAATGAACTTACTAAAATAATGAGCTGGTCTGAATCACATGTGAAATCAACATTACATATTTGTTGGGGAGCACAAGCAGGATTGTATTATCATTATGGAATAGCTAAGCATTTGCTAAATAATAAAATGTTTGGAGTATTTAATCATAAAATAGATGATTATAATTCGAAGATACTATTTAGCTTTAGTGATGGTTTTAAAGCACCACATTCAAGACATACAACAGTATATAAGGAAGATATTATAAAAATACCAGAATTACGAATAGTTTCTGAATCTGATGAAGCAGGAGTATTCATTGTAGAAAACAAAGAAAAAGAGCAATTATTTGTAACAGGACATTTAGAATATGCAGCAGACACATTAGATAAAGAATATAAAAGAGATCTATTTAAAGGATTAGAAACTAAAATGCCAGAGAATTATTATAAAGATAATAATCCAGAAGAAGGACCAGTATTTAGTTGGAAAGAAAATGGAGATAAAATATATTCAAACTGGATTAATTATTATTTATAAAATAGGGACAAAGACAATAAAAATAAAAAAATATTTATTTTCTATTGATATTTTTTATATTGTATTATATGATAATTCTAATATAGTTTATTTGAAAATTAAGGAGGAAGTACCAGAAAATGAAGAAGAAAATAGCTACAATAGTTATGATAATTATATTTGTTCTAGCATTTTTTACATTAGTTACACATGCTACAGATACAAATTCTGCAGATTTAAATAATGCTTCTACAGTAAATTTGGAAAAAATGAAAGAAAGAGAATTGGAAACTTTGCAAGATTATCAAGAGTCTTATGGAGATGCAACATATGGATTAGTGGCATATATATTAAATATAATTAGATTATATAGCATACCATTTGGATTTGTCGGGATTGCAATAAGTGGTATATATAGATACATTATAGGAATAAGAAAACTAGATGTTAGAGACAAAGGTTTTGGAGCTATGATAGGAATTATAACAGTTGTGGTAATATGTCAGATTTTACCATTAGTGTTTGCAATAGTTGTAAAAGGCTGGAGGGGTTAACAAATGAAGGTATTATTTGCCGTTAATAATGAAAGTATTTCTGAATCCATTATAAAGAAATATCAGCAAGAATACAAAGAAATTATATCAAGTAAAAATGTATATTATTTTGATGCAATTACTAGAGAGTTACAAAAAGATAAAACCTATGACAGGATTGTTATAAGTGAAGATGTAGAACCATTTGCTAATAATAATTATGGTGTTATAGATAAATTTATATTCGAAAGATTAGACAGTATAAGCGATGAAGCTACAACTAATAGTGGACAAGATATACCAATAATATTAATTTGTGCAGACAGGAGAACTAAATCAGAAAATATATTAGTAAAATTGTTCGGAATAGGAATATATAGTGCATTACTTGGACAGGATAGAACCATATCAAAAGTATGTGAATTAATTAATAAACCACGTAGCAAAAAAGATGCAAAAATATATTATAGAATAGATATCGATGATGTAGAATATAAAGCTGAAAGTGAAGGAGACGTTAACGAGATTGAAATTCAAAATATACTAAATCATTATAAAAGACTAGGAAAAGATGAGGAAGAGTATGTTAGAAGTTTTGATAATATAGCTGAGCAATACACTGATGCACAGCTAAGAGTAATTTGCAAATTTCTACCATTAAATGTAAAAGCAGTATTAGAAGCAAATTCTCAAAAATATCAGGAATTAATTACTTTTGGAACTGTAACTCCAAGTACTAAGCAAGCAAACGAAAAGCAGAATAGGTATGTTCCAAATAAAGAATATCAAGATAGGAAGAAGGCTAATAAGAAAGATAAATCTAGTAAATTAGATATCATAGAAAAAAACATTGGAAAATCAGAACTAACAAAACCTGTTATTATTCCATCAGTAGCAGGAGTAAAAAATCAAGAAAAAGATAGCAAGATTAAAAGTGAATCTAGAAAAAGTGATATAACATCACAAATTCAACAAATGCCAAAACAACCAACACAAAAAGAATCACAAGCACAGCAACAAACAAGACAAGTACCACAAGTAGAATTAGAAGAACAGCATAATTTACAAGAAATACCAGAAAAAAAATCAAATCAAGACGAAAACGAAGGTATATTACAATCAATAGAATCTGACATGTCAGAACCAAAAATTGAAGCAGAAATGCCTAAAAGAAAAAGAGGAAGACCAAAGAAAATTCAAGATAATAATCAAAATACCACAATTGCGGAACAACCCAAAAAGAAAAGAGGAAGGCCAAGAAAAGTTGAAAATTTAGAAAAAATAGATAATTCAGAAGTAGTTGTCGCTTCAAACAAAATAGATGCATCAGAAAAAGAACCAGAGGAAACTGTTGATTTATTTAATTTAGGTGCAGAACCAGAAAAAAATGGAGAACTTATATTACCTGGATTAGAGGAAGAATCAGATTCAAAAATGCAATATGAACAAGACGGCGAATTAGACTTGTTTAATTTGGGAAATGATGATGAAGAAGATAACATGTCTGAGGAGTATGACGATGAAGAAGATAACATGTCTGAGGAGTATGACGATGAAGAAAATAATATGTTTGAGGATTACGATGATAATCAATATAGTAATTTGACTCCAAATAATGACTTAGCTGATATTCCAAAAGATAATTTACATAATGATTCGTATGATTATTCTGCTAATAATTCATCATATAATGAAAGAAGTAGTACTAAGGAAATAGAAACAACAAATCAATATAATCCATATGAGGGAGCTAATTTTAAAAACCTTCTAAGTATGTCAAACAAATTAGTAGCTTTCGTTGGTACATCAAAAAATGGAACATCGTTTTTAGTAAATAGTATGGCAGAAATTTTATCTAGAAGAGGAATAAAAACTGCAATATTAGACTTAACACAAAATAAAAACGCATATTATATATATACTCAAAATGATGAGACATTAAGAAAAACTGCATTTGATTGTATAGAAAATCTACAAAATGGAGTAGATAAAGGCATTGTAGTAAATAAAAATTTAACAGTGTTTACAACATTACCAGACAGAAATGAAAACTTTAGTGATTATAAAAATATACTTACAACTCTAACTAAAAACTATTCTTTAGTGTTAATGGATTGCGATTATGAAACTAATTATGCATATTTTGATTTGGCACAAGAAATTTATTTAGTACAGAGTTTTGATATACTAACAATACAGCCATTAACAGCTTTTTTACGAAATCTTAAATCTAAAAATATTTTGGATTCAAACAAATTGAGAATAGTTTTAAATAAAGTTTTAAGAGTTAGAAGCATAACAGAAAGAATAATAATAGGAGGAATGTCTTCTTATAATGACCCTTCAATGTCATATATGACAGAACTTTTTGATAAAGACAATGTAAAATATTGTTCAATACCATTTGATCAAGAAGCATATTCAAAATATTTAGATGGCCTAGTAAATTGTGAAATTTCAACAAAAGGTTATCCTAAGAATTTTATTGCTAGTTTAGAAAAATTAGCTAATATGATATATCCTTTATTAAATAATGATAAACCTGCAAATAAATTTAATGCATATAATCAAAATACCAGTAATTTTTCAAGTAATATGAACGAAACTTTAAATAAAATGAAAAACAGATATTAAAAATAAAATGAAAGAGGTGATATCCTTTGATAATAGCAGTAATACTTATACTAGTGATTATTATAATTTTGCTAATGGTATACAACATGTCAATACATAAAAAAATTCAAAACTTTAATAATCTTAATCAAAAAATTACAAATTTAAATATTTTACAAGACTTTATGGATACAATAAGCAAAAATGATACTGTAGAAGAAAAGATAAACCAAATAAATAATATTATTATCGAAAGATATCAAATTAAATATTCTACTATAGTTGTGTATGATGGCACAAAATACATTGTAAAAGCATCTAATGTAGATCAAAAGCATTGGGATACATTAAGTAATTTGCAATCAGAAGATATGTTTAAGGAAAGTATACAAACATCAATACCTAAATATATTACGGTAGAAGGGGAAAATGAAAGATTACCTTATCAAAAAATGGAATTTGCAAGAGCTAAATGTGCAATGTTTTTCCCATTGTATATAGACAATGTATATATAGGATATTGGTTACTAGAGGGAAGTAAACCACATGAGTTTGACAAAGTAGATACTACAATATTAGAAGTTATAAGAAATAACATTGTGGCCATACTAAAAACAATTGAAAATCAGAAAATTATAGAAAGTATGGTAAGAAATGATAAATTTAGTGCTTTAAAAACATCGGAATACTTATATGGCGATGGAAGAAAAATAATAGACAAATATACAACTTCAACAGTATGTTTATTCAGAATAACTAATTTAGAAGAGATAAATGAGGACATAAGTAGGAAAACAGGAGACATGGTTATAACTAAAGTATGTGAAGTTGTAAAATCTCATATTTCAAATGAATATATATTTGTAAGATATATGGGACCAAAATTTGCAATAGTATTTTCTGGTATAGAAAAGGAAGCAGTAGCAGGTTTTATGGAACAAATTAAAGAACAAGTTGAAGCTATAGAAATAGAACCTGTCGATGTAGAATTTGAAGACGGCGAAGAAGTTTTAGCTAAACCAAGGATTAATATAATAATATCTACTTACTACAAAGGCACTGCATTAGAAGGTGTACTAAAAAAACTTGAAGAGTATTTAGATAATGCAGACAAAAATGAAAATAAGATAAATGAGTTATAATAAAGGCGTGCATTAGCGTTTTATCTTTAAAGAAAGGAATGTGGTTAGTATGTCAAACATAGATGAAACAGTAAGTTTTAAAGTAGAAAAAGATAAAAATATCAAAGCCAGAGAGATTCTAAAGGAGGTATATAATGCCTTACAGGAAAAAGGTTATAATCCAATAAATCAAATAGTAGGATATATCCTATCAGGAGATCCTACATATATAACAAGCCATAATAATGCAAGAAATTTAATAAGACAAATCGAAAGAGATGAATTGCTAGAAAAGATGGTAAAAAATTATATAGGATTAGATGATTAGTTAGACTAATAGCTAACACCATAGATTTAGCTTAAGTATTATTAAAAATTGATTAAAGCTAATGGAAGGGCTTAAAATGAGAAAATTAGGAATAGATTATGGAGATAGCAGAGTAGGCTTAGCTATGACTGATGAACTTGGAATAACTGCTCAAGGTTTAGAGACTGTTCATCATAATGGGAACGATAAAATAGTACTAAAAAGACTAGAAGAAATATGTAATCAGTATGAAATAGATACTATAGTCATAGGAATACCAATAAATATGGATGGAACAAAAACTGAAAGAGTTGAAGTTACAAAAAAGTTTATACATAAATTAAAATGTAAATTTAACAAATTAAAAATAGAGGGAATAGACGAAAGGCTTACTACTGTAGCAGCACATAGAACTATGAACTATCTAAATATAAATAAGTACGACAAAAAGAATATTGTAGATACAATATCAGCTGTGTATATTTTAGAAACTTATATGAATAAACTAAAAAATATGAAAAACTAGTATAGAATAACAAGAATAAAAGAACTGTATAAGATTAATAAAATAACAAATAATATAAAATAGTTATTAATATTGTAGAAATACAAATATATAAAAATATATTTTGAAAGGAGAATTAAATATGAACGAAGATGGAAACAACCTTCCAAATGAACAAGAAGGAGAGGAACTAGATAATATAATAGTATTGAATGATGAAGATGGAGAAGAAATTGAATTCGAATTTTTAGATTTAATTGAGTACGAAGGAGAAGAATATGTAGTATTATTACCACATGACGAAGAAGAAGAGGCTGATGAAGTGGTAATATTAAAATTAGAAGATACTGATTCAGAAGATGAGGAGTCTTATGTAAGTGTTGATGATGAAGAAGTTTTACAAGCTGTATTCGAAATTTTTAAAGAAAAGTTCAAAGATGAATTTAATTTCGTCGACGAATAACAAAAAAATTACTAGATAAACTTATTATCTAGTAATTTTTTTAATCATATGACCTAAAAAAGATGCAAAAAATTTAAATATATGTTACAATATATTTAAGATTTTTTGAATTAAAAGAGGAGGAAACACATATGAAGAATTTTTCAAGTTGGTTAATAGCAATGTTTGCGTTTATGTTTTGGGCATTTAGATTAGTAGGAACAACACTATCTTCTATAGGAAATGAATTTATGTTTGTACCTGCAAATATGGCAATGGAGGTAGCATTACTTTTTATAACTTTTGTATGTATATGTTTTATGGTAAAAAGGAAATTGCTTGCAGCTTTAATATATTTAATAGCACATTTTATGTATTATGGACCACCGTTTGCTACACATTTTATGGAATTGATTAATAATACACTTTCAACAGAATTATATATGGGAACTTTATTTGAATTGTTTGCATTAGTATTAGCTATAGCTGCAGTATTTGATGTTTTATTAGATAAAAACAGAAAAGCACACCCAACTGATAAAAAGACAGATTGGTTTTATAAAAATAAAGATTATGATAGAAAACTTGATGAGAGAGCAGATAAAAACAATTATAGAACTTTGTAAATCTATACCTGAAGATTATAGAAAAGAAAATCATATAGCATATTCTATAATATTAATTAAGATAAAAAAATAAGTATTGAATTAACCTGCAAGAAATTCTTGCAGGTTCAAAAAAAGGATGTGGCAATAATGGAGAAAAATTCATCAAAAACAAACATAAACTGGTATCCAGGGCACATGGCGAAAACAAAGAGACAAATCATAGAAGATTTAAAATTAATCGATGTTGTAGTAGAAATTTTAGATGCGCGTATACCAATATCTAGTAGAAATCCAGATATAGAACAGTGGATACAAAATAAAAGCAAATTAATGGTTCTAAATAAGGCAGATTTAGCCCAAGAAGAAGAAACAAAAAAGTGGATACAATATTTTAAACAGCAAAAAATAGAGGCTGTATCAGTCAATGCTAATAGTGGAGAGGGGATAAATCAAGCCATAAAAAAAATAGAAGAGATTTATCAAAAAAATCAAGAAAAATATGAAATCAAGGGCAGAATTGGAAAAGCCATTCGAGTAATGATACTAGGAATTCCAAATGTAGGAAAATCTTCTTTTATTAATCGTTTAACGAAAAAAAACTCAGCAACAGTTGGAAATAAGCCTGGTGTTACAAGACAAAAACAGTGGATACGTATTAATCAAAATATAGAATTATTAGACACACCGGGTGTGTTATGGCCAAAATTTGAAAGCGAGGAAGTGGCTTTAAATTTAGCCTATACTGGAACCATAAAGGATGATGTGCTAGAAGTAATTGAGATAGGATTTAGTTTGCTAAAAACATTGGTAAAGGATTATCCAAGCAATTTGCTAGAAAGATATAAGTTAGAAGAATTGGAAATGGAAGAAATAATGGCACAAAAAGATTTAGAGGAAAATGAAAAAATCTTAGAAGTGATGCATTGGATTGGTAGAAAAAGAGGAGCCATTATTTCTGGCGGAAATGTCGACGAAGACAAGACAGCCAAAATCATATTAGAGGATTTTAGAAACGGAAAATTAGGAAGAATTACGTTAGAAAAGATTTAATGCGCAATTGGAGACGTACTCCTCCTGCGCAAATGTTACTTTTATTTTATTAAATTTACAATTAAAAAGCAAATTAGATTGTGCAGAATAGGGGCGTCCCAATTGTGCAAAGAAAAAGGAGTAATAATGTTAGAATTTATAAAGAGACCAGAAACAGAAGCAGAAGTAAATACTATGTCTCCTCTAACATGGGCATATATAGGAGATAGCGTGTATGAAATGTATATACGAATGTATTTAGTAAGCAAATCAAAAATGAAACCACATAAACTACATATTGAAGCTATTAAATTTGTAAAAGCGAAAGCACAAGCTGAAATATTGCAAAAGTTAGAGCTAAGCTTAACAGAAAAAGAAAAGGAGGTTGTGAAAAGAGGAAGAAATGCAGAAAATCATCATCTTCCAAAAAATGCAACTGTGCAGGATTACATGTATTCTACAGGATTTGAAGCACTAATAGGCTATTTATATTTGACAAAGCAAGATAAGAGGTTAGAAGAAATTTTACGAAGTTGTATATAAAAGCAAGCCAAGAAAAATTACAAGAACTTAAAAAATAAATGTATTAAATTTGTGTTAATACATAAAAAATAGAGTATCAAAAATCTTATAAAAGCTTTGATACTCTAAGATATTTTGGTTCTGGTGACCCCTACGGGAATCGAACCCATGATTCAGCCTTGAGAGGGCTGCGTCTTAACCGCTTGACCAAGGGGCCATAATAAATGACATATATATTTATACCATAAAAGTGTATTAATAGTCAAGTAGTAAAATATGGTATTAAGCATGAGTTAAAAGGTTATTGATTAATATACTAAAATATGGTATATTTTCTACAGATTTGATAAATAATGTTTAAGAGGTATTTTTATGTGGGCTTTGGTAACTGGGAGTTCTTCTGGAATAGGAAGAGATATGGCAAAATATGGAATAGATAAAGCACTAAAAGGAAAACTTATTATTATACCAGGAATATTAAATAAAAGTGTTAGACTTTTTTCTAAAATATTGCCAGATGCAATTCTAGAAGAATGTGCATATCACATACAAAGAAGAAAGAAAATTTAGGAGAAATAGGATGATGAAAAATTTCTTACTTATACTTGTGCTCTACATATTAAAATTAGTAATGAAAATAATATATTTTTTTATAAAAATATTTACAAAACAAAAAAATAAGATAACTATGCTTAGCAGACAGTCGAACAATATAAATCTGGATTTTAAATTGCTAAAAGAAGAGTTAGAAAAAAATTTCAAACAGATTAATTGCTTGGACGAAAATATAGGAAGTGATGATGCAAAAAACAAAACTATAAATAGAAATACAAATAAAGACTCAAAAAATGAAGTAGAGATTAAGGTTTTATGTAAGAAGATTCCAAAAACATTTTTTGGGAAAATCCAGTATTGCTTGTATATGATAAAATGTATGTATCATGTTGCCACATCAAAGGTATGTATAATAGATGGGTATAATATAGCTATAAGTGCGTTGAAACATAAAAAAAACACCGAAATTATTCAAATCTGGCATGCGATGGGAGCCATTAAAAAATTTGGATATCAGGTACTTGATAAAGAAGAAGGAAATAATAGTACAGTGGCAAGAATAATGAAAATGCATGCAAATTACACTTGTATTACATGTACAAGTGAAGAAACTAGAAAAATATATGCAGAGGCATTTAATACTAGCATAGATAAAATAAAGGTTTTAGGAATGCCAAGAATTGATTATTTATTAGGAAAAAATGGAGAGATAGATGGTAATGTAGAGAATTTGTGCAAAGAATATCCGAAATTAAAAGAAAAAAAGAATATTGTATATGTGCCAACATTCAGAAAAGGAAAGCCTATAGATATTAGCAAAATCATAAAGGCAATAGATAAAGAAAGGTATAATTTAATTATTCGTTTACATCCACTAGATAAAACAAACATTGAGAATGAATATATAATTAATAGAAAATATAACACATCTGACTTAATAAAAGTAGCTGACTATGTAATAACAGACTATTCGGCAGTAGCATTTGGAGCAGCCACATTGAATAAACCATTATTTTTCTACCTATATGATTTGGATAAATATGGAAGTGCAAGAGGTTTAAATATCGATCTAAAAGAAGAGATGAAAAATAGTACTAAAACAAACATAGAGGAGATTATCGAGATTATAGATAATGGTACATATAACTATGAAGAACTAAAAAAGTTTAAAGAAAAGTATGTGCAGACAGCAGATATAGATAACACGAAGAGAATAGCAAAGTATATAAAGGAAACGGTAATGCTATATTAGATTATTATTTAAAAACGGTTGAAAAAGAAAAGCATTTGTTATAGAATAATAAGAAGTTAAGGTTTTGAGGAGAAAGGCTCATGAAAAAAATAAAGGCAGTAGTCATAAAATTATCAGAGAAAAGTGTTTTTTTTAGAAATATAGTAAGAAAAATAGTTGGCGCAATAAGAAAAATAAGATATAAACTAAATACTTTGGGCGAAAAAGTAGATAATAAAGTAATTATATTTTGCTCATTTGATGGTAAATCTTATTCATGTAGTCCAAAGGCAATTTATGAGTATATGATTCAGCACGAAAAATACAAAGAGTTCAAATTTGTTTGGGCATTTAAAGAAGTGGAAAAATATTCTTTTTTGAAGGCAAATAGAAATACAATAATAGTTAAAATCAACTCGAGAGAATATCAAAAATATTTAGCAATATCAAAATATTGGATATTTAATTACAAAATACCAGATTATTTATATCCTAAAAAAAATCAAGTTTTTATACAATGTTGGCATGGAACACCACTAAAACGATTGGGCTGTGATCTTCTACATTTCGATAATGTATTAAATACCATCAAAGAGATGAAAAAAAGATATAAGGTAGAAGCTTCTAAATTTACATATTTTTTATCTCCCTCAAAATTTGCAAGTGAAAAATTTATTTCTGCTTGGAATTTAAGTGAAATTGGTAAAGAGAATATTATAATAGAGAAAGGATATCCAAGAAATGATTTTTTATTTAATTACACACAAGAAGATGTGCAAAAAATAAAAAAGAAATTAGGAATTGAAAATGATAATAGAAAAATTATTTTATATGCTCCAACCTATCGCTCAAACCAACATGATGCAGAGATTGGATATACATATAAAGAAGAAATAGATTTTGAACAATTAAAAGAAAAAATAGGTAAAGATTATATTATACTTTTTAGGGCACATTATTTTGTGGCAAATAATTTTGATTTTGAAAAATATAAAGGATTTGTATTCGATGTATCTAAAGCAGATGATATAAATGAATTATATATTATATCTGACTTATTAATAACAGATTATTCGAGCGTATTCTTTGATTATGCCAACTTAAAAAGACCTATAATATTTTACATGTATGATTTAGAACATTATAGAGATAAGTCAAATGGATTTTATATTAATTTAGACGAACTTCCTGGTAAAATAGTAACAACTCAAAGCAAGCTAGAAGAAGAAATACAAAAAATAGACCAAAACAATATTTATAACGAAAAATACAAAGAATTTAATAATAAGTATAATTATTTAGATGACGGACATGCGACAGAAAGAGTAGTAAAGGAGTGTATAATAGTTGATTAAAAAGAGCAGAAAAAAAGTAAGTGTAATTATACCAGTATATAATGTAGAAAAATATTTAGAAAAATGTTTAAATTCTCTAATTCTTCAAACATTATCAGATATTGAAATAGTTATAGTAAATGATGGCAGTACAGATGATAGTCAAAAAATAATTGATAAATTTGCAGAAAAATATCCTGATAAGATTAAAGCATATGAAAAAGAAAATGGAGGTGCTGCTGAAGCTAGAAATTTTGCTTTAAGTAAAGCAACAGGAGAATACATTGGTTTTGTTGATAGTGACGACTATGTGGCTGTAGACATGTATGAAAAACTCTATAATGCAGCGATTAGAGATAATGCAGATATTGTTACATGTGCATATTATAGAGAAAATGAAGATAGATGTATTGAAAAGGAAACATCAATAAATTGGGAATATGGGCATAGCGTATTTGAAAAACCAAATTTATTTGTTGATAGTGTACCATATATTTGGAATAAGATATTTAAAAGAGAAATAATAGAAAAAAATAATATTAGGTTTCCAAATTTAAAAATATATGAAGATTTAGTTTTTACATACCAACTATTTATAGATGCTAATAAGATTTCTAAAGTATTTGAGCCTTTATACTTCTATACTGTTACAAGACAAACTTCACTAACATATATGTTTACAGAAAAAAGATTTGATATATTTAAGGCTTTTTCAATTTTAATAGATTATATGAAGAAAAAGGAGTGTTTTGAAAAATTTAGGCAAGAGCTATTATTCATCCTATTAAAACATATCTATGTGGTACTCGAAAAAGATTCAACAAAAGAAACCGAAAACTTAAAGAAAAGATATATAAATGAAGTATTTAAATTTCTGAATGAAAATTTCGAAGATTGGAAAGATAACTTTTATTTTGAAAGAAATAAGAAAAATAAAAAAAACTATACTTCGAAATTGTATTGGAAGTTAAGAATAATTATAAATAAGCAAAAAAGAAAGAAAATAAAAAGAGTATTAAGCTTAGCAAATAAAACAACTAATTTGCTAGATGATAATAGATTTTTAGGTAATAAATTTATTAAATATACAAAGTTACCAATAAACGAAAAGGCAATACTCTTAAATTCCCAACAAGGAGATAACATTAATGGAAATATGTTTTATCTTCTAAAAGAATTGCAAACTAATAATAAATATGATGAATATAAAGTTTATGTAGCATATCAAAAAGAGAAAAAAGAAGAATTTAAAGAAAAACTAGATAATTATAATTTTAGAAGATTAGAGCTGATTCAAATAAATACAAAAAAATATGCTAAAGTTTTAGCAACAGCCAAGTATCTTTTTAATGACACAAGTTTTCCAACATATTTTATAAAAAGAAAAGAACAAATATATTTAAATACATGGCATGGAACACCTCTTAAAACGTTAGGAAAAGCAACTACAAACGATTTTCACGACATTGCAAATTTGCAAAAAAACTTTGCTGTTTCTGATTATTTATTATATCCAAGTGAATATATGATGGAACATATGCTAGAAGATTATATGTTAAACAATATAGCTAAGGGTAAAGTTATGCTATGTGGATACCCAAGAAGCGAAATCTTTTTTGATAATGTAAGAAGAGAACAAATTAAAAAAGGATTAAATATAAATGATAAAAAAATAATCGCATACATGCCAACATGGAGGGGCAATGTAAGAAATGTATCCCTAGAAGAACAATTAGAAAAGATTGAAAGTTATTTATTAGAAATAGACAAGTCTCTAAAAGAAGAGCAGGTTTTATATGTTAACTTTCATCCATATGTGGGAAATAACATCGATTTTAGCAAATTTAATAAGATTTTTGCATTTCCAAACAAATATGAGACATATGATTTTTTAAATATATGTGACATTTTAATAACAGATTATTCGAGTGTGTTTTTTGATTATGCTTTAACAAAAAATAAAGTGATTTTGTTTGCATATGATGAAAAAGAATATTTACAAGATAGGGGTATGTATTTATCTCTAAATGAACTACCATTTCCTAAAGTGACTAATGTAGAGCAACTGATAAAAGAAATAAATTCGCCAAAAACGTATAATGACAGGGAATTTCTAGAGAAGTATTGTAATTATGATAGGAAAGACACATCAAAAAGAATATGTAATTATATCATTTTAAATGAACAAAAAAATATGATTATTAAAGAAATCAAAGATAATAATAAGGAAAATCTACTTATCTATGCTGGATATTTAAATAAAAATAAAAAAACAGACAAGCTAATCTCAATATCTAAAAATGCCCAAAACAAAAAATATAATTACTATATATCTTACATAACAAGAAATATTAAAAATAATAAAAGGCAACTTAGAGAATTAGAGAAAAATGGCATGAATTATATGGGACAACTTGGAGTTTTAAACAACATGAGCAGATTCCAAACTGTTTTAATATCAATGATAGGAAAAATGAAATTTTTATATAATATTTTCAAAAACAAAGTAGATTTTATTTATAGAACAGAATTGAAGAGAATTTATGATGATATAAAATTTAAAGGTGTTATATTATATGGAAAAATTGGTGTGAGAAAAATATATGAGTTTTCAAACATGAAAGGAAAAAAAATCATTTATTTAGCTGAGAAGAGTGATTTTAACAAAAAAGTTAATAGAAAAATATACGAAAGATTTGATTGGATATTAACAACTGATGAAGATACTTTTAAAATGGTAAAGGAATATTGCAAGAGTGAAAATATAAAGAAAATTGACGTAATAGAAGATTTAAATTCTTTTAATAAATATTTATAGTAGTAGGAGGAAACTATATGAAAAGAATTCTAACATACGGAACTTATGATTTATTACATTATGGGCATATCAGATTATTGCAAAGAGCAAAAGCTTTAGGAGATTATCTAGTAGTGGCACTATCAACTGATGAGTTTAATGCAAGCAAAGGGAAAAAAGCATACCATAACTATGAAACAAGAAAAAAGATGCTAGAGGCAATTAGATATGTTGATTTAGTAATCCCAGAAGAATGCTGGGAACAAAAAATTTCAGATGTGCAAAAATATGACATTGATATTGTTGTAATGGGAAGTGATTGGGCAGGAAGCGATAAATTTGACTATTTAAAAGATTATTGTGAGGTTGTTTATTTAGATAGAACAGAAGGTATATCGACAACTAAAATAAAGAAAGATCTAGGGTTGCAAGAACCAATAAATGGTATAAACCAATTACCAGAACCAGAGAAAAAGTAAAGGATTAGATGTATTATGAAAAAAGAGGATATTAAAAAATTAATTTTGTTTATTATAATTGTAATAGTCTGCCTAACTGGATTATATCTTATTGCTTATCATCAATTATTGGTTAATGGTAAAGAGCATAAACAATCAATCAGTGATGAAAATTTTGAAAAAATAAATAAGTCTCTTAATGATATTTTAGAAGGCAGTGTTATCGAAAAAAACTTTACAGCTAAATATGATGATTTAGATAAAATACTAATTTCATTTTCTGTAGATACAGACTTAAAAGAGAGCAATCAAAGTATTAATATTAAATTAGAAGATTTAAGTAATAATACAATAATAAAAGAAGAAAATGTTTTATTTGATGTAATTGATAAAAACAATAATTACTATTTTAGTTTTGATAAACAAAAGGATTCAAAAGATAAACAATATAAATTAACAATTAGTTTTAACAATTTGAAAGAGGATTTGAGTG
This sequence comes from uncultured Clostridia bacterium, assembly GCA_944392065.1. Taxonomy (GTDB): domain Bacteria; phylum Bacillota; class Clostridia; order TANB77; family CAG-508; genus CALXVA01. Next base: position 17,497 of record CALXVO010000005.1, read on the forward strand.
TAAAATATAGTGAAAGTAACCTACAAGATAATGTATTAATTACAGTAAATGAAGAAGAAATAGATGGAACACTAGCAATAAATGAATATTACTTTGCTAGTTCGAGAATACTTAAATTTAATATTATTGCTATTTGCCTAAGCTTACTTATTATAGGATTATCATTATTTGTATATACAAGAAAAAATTTAACTCCAGAAAGACTATTTTTATATACAGTACCAATAATTTGTATTATATTTTTAGTAGTAATGCCTATGTATAGAGGACATGATGAAAATAGACATCTGCTAAGAATTTTCGAAATATCAGAAGGACATTTACTAACAGAAGTTCATGATAATGTAGTGGGAACACCTATGCCAAGAGCTGTTATAGAAGGAATTGGAAAATATTGGCGCGAGGCAATGACATATAATGATTTAATAGATATTAAAGATAAACAAATAGATAATAATGATATAGATACTACAAATATGGATACTGTTGCTGTATATTCGCCAATTCAATACATACCACAAGCGATAGGAATGATATTTGCAAGATTATTTTCAGATAATTTATTATTAATGCTTTATATGGCAAGGTTATTTAACTTAATAGTTTGTATAATACTATTATATTTTACAATTAAGTTGATACCATTTGGAAAAATGTTAGTATATTTAATTTCAGTATTACCATTATCAATTGAAGCATTTTCGACAATGTCTCCAGATGGAATTACTATTTCGCTTTCGATGTTACTTATTGCCTATATATTAAATATTATTTTTAGCAAAGAAAGAATGGTAGAAAAAAAGGATGTTGCTATCATCACAGTTATTTCTATTATTGTTGCCTTGTGTAAAATAGTATATGTGCCTTTGGTAGGGGTAATACTATTAATACCAACAAATAAATTTAAAAGTAAAAAATCAAAAGTCCTAACATCTGTGCTAGTTATTGGAATTTCGTTAATAGCTAATTTAATTTGGTTTAAAATTTCAACAGATTATTTAGTGATAACAAGTGATGGAACATCAAATGAAAAAATATTAAATGTTTTAACATCGCCTATTGGATATTTGAGAATGTTGTTGTATACTATAAATTATAATGGTAGTACATACCTTGAAACTCTATTTGGATCTGTTTTAGCTATGGGCGAATTTGTAAAATTATATTTTATAGTACCATTTATATATTCAATATTCTTCTTATGTGAATCTACAACAGATAAAGAATTGAAAAATAAATTCAGCAAATTTCAAAATATTATAATATCTTTAATAGTTATTGTAATAATAGGTTTAGTATTTACTAGTTTATATGTTCAATTTACTGAAATAGATTCAATGACAATAAGTGGTGTACAAGGAAGATACTTTATTCCTATATTGTTGCTAATAGGATTATTGTTAGGAAATCTAAAAATTAATAGTAACTATAATACAGAAAGTAAAATGAAATTATATGGTATTACAACACTAATATTACAGTTATACATAATGTTGGCTATTATAATAGTCCATATATAAAGATATAGTATATGCTTCAAGGAAGGAATTATGTTAAAAATGAAAGTTTTAATTATTATACCAGCATACAATGAACAGAATTCAATTTTGAAAACAGTTGAAGAGTTAAAAGATACAATAAAAAAAGGAAAAGACAAAATTAAAATCGATTATGTAATAATAAATGATTGCTCAAAAGATAAAACATTGGAGATATGCAAAGAAAACAATTTAAATATTATTGACTTATCGGTTAATCTAGGAATAGGAGGGGCTGTCCAAACTGGATATAAATATGCATATGAGAATAATTACGATATAGCGATTCAAATGGATGCTGATGGTCAACATAAACCTGAATACATTTTTGATTTAATAAAAGGTATAGAGGAAGACTATGAAATGGTAATAGCTTCACGTTTTATTGAAAAAAATGGTTTTCAATCTACTTTTGTAAGAAGATTAGGAATTAATTTGTACTCGGGACTAATAAAGATGTTTTCAGGCATCACAATAAAAGACACAACATCGGGATACAGAGTAGTGAATAAGAGAATTATAAAATATTTTGCTAAAAACTATCCAGTTGATTATCCTGAACCTGAAACAAATGCAATTCTTGCAAAATCCAAATGTAAGATAAAAGAAATACCTGTTGAGATGGAAGAAAGAAAAGGTGGGAAGTCTTCTATAACTGCTTGTAAATCAATATATTATGCAGGTAAAGTAGCGTTAGCAATTTTAATATCTAGCATCAAGAAAGGAGAAATAGATGAATAAGATACTACAAATATTATTGATTATAGGTACTATATTATTTACTATATTTATAATAGTAAAAACAAGTAGGAAAAAACTAAATTATAAATTAACTTTATTATGGTTGTGTTTTTGTCTTTTTATTATTATTTTAGCAATCTTCCCACAGATAATAATATCGACATCCAAAATACTTCATATTGAAACACCAGTAAATGCATTGTTTTTAATTTTTATATTTTTACTTATTGTTGTAGTATTTTATTTATCAGCAGAATTATCTAAAATACAAAATAAAATAACAATTTTAGTGCAAGAAAATTCTTTATTAAAAAAGAAAATCGAGGAAGAAGCCGAAAAAAAAGAGAAGAAAGGAATGTAGAAGATTGCAAATTATAAGTATAATTATTTATTTAATTTTAACGGTTGGTGGGCTAATACTAGTAAAATTGGGATCGGATAGTATAAGTTTAAGTATAGTTAATGGAACTTTTAATTTTACGATGGGAATAAAAGCAATTATAGGATTTATTTGTTATATTGCTAGTTTTCTTATATATACTTTTTATATAGTAAGAAAATTTGAATTGAGTTATATATATCCAATTATAACTGGTATTACGCAAGTATTAGTAATTTTAGCCAGTGTATTTATATTAAAAGAGCATATAAGTATTCCAGCAATAATAGGAATAATTTTAATAATAATAGGAATTTTTTGTTTAAATATAAAATAGAAAGTAGGAAGAGTATAAGTGAGTCATGTAATAGAAATAATAAAAGACCATATACAATACAGACAGCAAATATTCAAATTAGCAAAGGCAGATTTAGTAAAAACATATCGTGGTGCTGCATTAGGATGGGCATGGGCCGTTATAAAACCAGCTGTTACTATATTTGTATATTGGTTTACATTTCAAGTAGGAATAAGGGGAATAGGAAACGAAGTAGATGGCTTTCCATATTTTCTATGGCTTATTTCAGGTGTTATACCATGGTTCTATATGAGCGATATGATAACAGGTGGAACAGAATGTATAAGAAAATATAGCTATTTGGTTACAAAAATGAAGTTCCCAATTTCTACTATTCCAACTTTTTTTAGTATATCAAAATATATGGTACATCTAGCGTTACTAGCAATAATGATAGTAATTTTTATTGTAATGGGATATCCGTCAGATATATATCTAATACAATTACCAATTTACATGTTACTAAATTTTCTGTTTTTTACTGTATTTTCTTTATTTTCATCATTACTTGCTTGTATGAGTAAAGACTTTTCAAATTTAGTAAAATCATTAGTAACAGCAGTGTTTTGGCTATCTGGAATAATTTGGAACATAAATACAATAAAAGATATACCATGGTTAAAAGCATTATTAAAAATAAATCCAGTAACATATTTAGTAGAAGGATATAGAAACTGCTTTATACATAAAACATGGATTTGGGAAAGTCCTAAAACTTTAATAGCCTTTTTAGTAATATTATTAGTATTAATCATTATTGCAGTATGGTTATATAAAAGATTAAGAAAAGAAATTCCAGATGTATTAAACTAGATTTTAAGTATTATCATCTATAAATAAATATTACTATAATAAAAATATTTATGAATATAAAGGCACGCGAAAAGAAAGGATAGAAAATTTGAATGGAAAATAAAGATATAGTAATAAAGTTTGACCATGTAACAAAGATGTACAAACTCTTTAAAAATGATAAAAAAAGATTATTGCATACTTTTTTCAAAAATATTAAATATAAAGAAAAAAAAGCTGTAAATGATGTTTCCTTTGAAGTAGAAAGAGGAGAATCTGTTGCTTTATTCGGAAAAAATGGTGCAGGAAAATCTACCATATTAAAAATGATAACTGGAGTAGCTTATCCAACAAGCGGAACCATAACAGTAAAAGGTAGAGTTAGTGCTTTACTAGAACTTACTTCTGGTTTTGATCCTGAATTCACAGGAAGAGAAAATATATATTTAAAAGGCCAGTTATTAGGGCTTAAAGATGCAGAAATTCGTGAACTAGAACAAGAAATAATTGATTTTGCTGAAATTGCAGAGTATATAGACCAACCAGTAAGAACATATTCAAGTGGTATGAAAGCAAGACTTGGATTCTCTATAAATGTAAATATAAGACCCGAAATATTAATAGTGGATGAAGCTCTGAGCGTTGGGGATGAGGAATTCAAAAATAAATGTATAAAAAAAGTAAATGAAATAGTTAATAAAGACGATGTTACTTTACTTTTTGTTACTCATTCCACTGCTATGGCAAAAGAGTTTTGTAGTAGAGGAATTGTTATGCAAGACGGAAAAAAGACTTTTGATGGAAATATTGATGAGGCTATTGCAAGATATCAAAAAACAGTAAAAAAATGATGATTGATACTAATTTGGGACAGGCTTTTTTGTATTATTTTATCTAAAAAGGGACAGCCTTGGAATTAAATTATAGATAAATCTAATTCCAAGACTGTTACAATTCATAGCTACCTTTTGTCGGAGCAATGTATTTTTTAATTTTATGTTTCCGGCCCCCAACATCGCACAAAGTGTATTAACTCACTAAAGTTCGTTAAACACTTTGTAAG